>JAQUUV010000150.1:0-1412 GCA_028693695.1 Syntrophomonas sp. | reverse complement strand
TTTAGCATCCAGGGAGCTGTAATAAGTAAAACCACAAAAACAACGATAATTTTAGGTACGAAAACCAGGGTCATTTCCTGTAGTTGGGTAGTTGCCTGCAAAATGCTTATCAATAAGCCGGTTAATAGAGCAGCTCCCAGTATCGGGGCTGAAACCAGGAGCACCGTAAAGATAGCCTCATTAGCTATGCCCATTACAATATTTTCATACATTTTCCCCTATTCCTCCCCTCACTTAAAGCTCATCATCAATGATTGAATAACTAAATTCCATCCATCTACCAGTACAAATAGTAATATTTTAAATGGCAGCGATATCATCATAGGGGGCAGCATCATCATGCCCATAGACATTAAAGCGCTGGCCACCACCATGTCTATGACTAAAAACGGAATGAATATAATAAAACCGATTTGGAAGGCGGTCTTTAATTCACTAATCACAAAACTGGGGATGAGAACATAATTGGGAATATCCCCAAAATTTTTCGGCCTCTCTAGCTTGGACATCTTCACAAAAAGGGCCAGGTCCTTTTCTCGGGTCTGCTTTAACATAAAATTACGGATCGGCTCCATGCCGCTGGTGAAGGCCTGTTCCTGAGTTATTTGGCCTTTCATGTATGGTTGCAAACCATTCTGGTTCACCTGTTGCCAGGTGGGCATCATAACAAATAGGGTAAGAAAGAGAGCCAGGCCTATTAATACTTGATTAGGAGGCATTTGCTGAGTTGCCAGGGAACTCCTGACAAACGACAGAACAATAACAATTCTGGTGAATGAGGTCAATAAAACAAGCATAGCTGGAGCTAATGTCAGTACGGTCAGCAGCACAAGTAACTGAAGAGAATTCGATAAACTCTGGGGAGTATTGGCGTTTCCACCTACCTGAAGATTAATATTGGGTATCTGGAATGGTTCGGCAGATACCGGAGACACATACATTAATACCATGAAAGCACTAACTGCTATCAACAACAAGCTACGACGGGGCAATTGCAGTTTACTCATCTTTACCACTTCTCTTTACATTCGATCCCCGGTTCCTTACGCTCGGGAATGAAACATCTTTTATACGTTTAGTCTGTTCCTGCATAAGCAGGTGAAAATCCTTAGGTGAATTTGAACTTTTATCTATTTTAAGCTGGCGGTTGAACCAATCATTAATAGAATTCATAAGAGGAAGCTCTTTTTTTTCTTTAATAATGTAATCCCCTGAGCTAATTTCCTCTAATAATTTAGGATTATCCACTTCAAATAACAAATTAATCTGACCATCAGTTACCCCCAGCGCATAGATCTTACCACTTACCTCGCATAGGACTAAACCCTTATTTTGTCCCAGCATCACCTCGTCCACCACGTGTAACCAGGTCCCTTGCATTTTAGTGCTCACCTGTTTGGCAAATAGGTGGA
>JAQUUV010000149.1 GCA_028693695.1 Syntrophomonas sp. | reverse complement strand
GATCGGGGGTAATGACGTGAACACATTCCTTTTGCATGGATTTCATATCAAAATTATAGGCATCCAAGAAAGAACTGACACTGATGCGGAATGTATTATGGTCGACGTACTCCATCTTTTGTTCTTTACTCTTCATAAAAAAGTTCCAGGGAACGATATGGCGGAAATCATATAAAAATCTGCAGCAATCATAGCCGGCTTTTATATCGTTTATGCTCTGACCGGCATTTTTCAAGGCGTCTTCAATGGTGAAAGCAAAGGTGTTATTGATTAAGTGCAGATAGTCTTGTATTCTGGCATCTCTGGTGATGGGTATAAAGCCTCCCTGGGAGGTCCGGTATAGATAGCTTATCGCAATCCGTTCTACATTACAGGGCAGAGGGACAAAATCATCCATTTTCAACATCCCGCTGCTTTGGGCTGCTAATCGTTGCAGAATTCCGGAAAGGGTAATCCGATGCTCATTAATGTCTTGATTGCTTCTCCCAAAAAAAGCGGTAGGTTGAAAGTTAATCCCCCTGACATAGGGCTGCTTTAAAGCAAAGGCAAAGAGTTGGCCCAATTCCGTATCATTAATTCCTTTGGAAATGGTTGATACCAGGGTAGTAGGAATCTTGTAACGAGAAAGATTGTCGAGGGCTTTAAGCTTCGTTTCCAGGAGGCTCTGGCCCCGCAGCTTAAGATAGGTAGATTCCTTAAACCCGTCAAACTGGAGATAGACTTCAAAGCCCCCGACGAATTGCTGCAGACTTTTCACAAAAGCTTCATCCTCAGCCATTCGTATTCCATTGGTATTCAGCATCACATACTTGAATTGTTTAGCTTTGGCCAGGCGGATTATTTTTTCTATCTCCGGATGCAGGGTGGGCTCTCCGCCACTGATCTGCAGGATTTCAGCCTGTCCGCTTTCAGAATCCTGAAAGAAATCCATCATTTTGATAATGGTCTCTATGGGAAGAAAATTACCTTCGCCGGCATTCGCATAACACAGCGGACAGTGTAAATTGCACTTATTGGTAATCTCAATCAAACCAATGCAGGCATGCTGATTATGCTGCGGGCAGGTGCCACAATCAAAAGGGCATCCCTTTTCTACCCGGGTATGGATCTTCGAAGCCGTCCCTGGCTTATCATACTGTCTTTTCCTGAGATGGTAATCAGCGCTCTCTTCCAGGATTTCGCATTGCTCTCCGTGAACAGGGCAGTATTTTATCAGATACACCTTTTGATCCTGCAAGATGACCTTGGCGGGAATTCTTTGCAAGCATAGCGGGCAAAGGCTGTTGGTGAACTCGTAAAAAATATAATTTCTCTGGGTAGTTTGTTTTTGCTGTTGCTTATATATCAAGCCTAAACTCCTTAATCTCCGGAATAGTCAGACAAGAATCTCTTGCCATATGAAAACAATTATACTATAAATAGATTTATTTGCCTCCATATTCCAATTGCAAATTGAAAGGGGCTATCCCGATATCCGTTTTGGATATGGGATAGCCTCTTTTGTTCATACTAAGTTCATATAGCGGAATTACAGTTATGTTAACTTAAAGATTCTATTCGGCAAAAATACCGATATAATGTCGGAATAATAGGGATTTATAAATAAAAAAATGCAGGATAAGCCAGCAGATTGTCGAACTACATTTATGGAATGCTAACTCAGCACTATACCCTCTAGCAGAAATAAACTTATTAACAGTGCAACAAGATATTTGCAACCAAGGAGGCAGTCCAGATGAAAGACTATAAAAACAAGACAAAAGAACAACTCATAAAAGAATTGGCTGAACTGCAGCAAGTTAATGAAAATCAACAAAAAGACATTCAAGAATGTTTGCGAACTCAAAAGGAATACCGGGATCTATTAAATAACACCAACGAGGGTATTGCCCAAGGTATAACTGAGCGCAATCAGGCGGAGGAGGCACTTGTACATAGTGAACAGCGCTGGCAGTTTGCCTTAGAAGGAGCAGGTGACGGAGTTTGGGATTGGGATGTTCAAACTAATGAAGTATATTTTTCTCATAGGTGGAAGGAAATGCTTGGTTATGAAGACCATGAAATTAGTAACTCACTTGAGGAATGGGATAAGCGCGTTCATCCGGAAGATAAGAAGCGGTGCTATGAAGATTTGGAGAAACATTTCAACGGTGAAACGCCATTCTATAAAAACCAGCACAGGGTCCTCTGTAAGGACGGCACATATAAATGGATACTAGATCGTGGAAAAGTTATTGAATGGACACCCGAAGGCAAACCCCTTCGTATAATCGGCACTCAGTCTGACATTACAAGACGCAAGCAGGCGGAAGCAGCCCTAAGGGAATCAGAACGAAGGTTTCGCGAGATGTTGCAAAATGTCAAGCTGGTAGCAGTAATCATGGATACTAAGTGTGCATTAACCTTTTGCAACGATTATTTGCTTCAATTGTTAGGATGGAACCGGGAAGATATTATAGGACGCGATTGGTTCGAAACCTTACTCCCCCCGGATGTTCGTGAGCGGGATGCACGTATTATAAATAGCAGCCTGGAGCAAGGAATGGCTCCTCCCTATGGTGAAAGTGAAATGCGGACCAAATCTGGCGAGCGTCGGACGATATTATGGAGCAACACCTTATTACTCAACCCGGATGGCAGCAGCGCAGGATTTGCCGGTATTGGAGAAGATATCACCGAACGCCGGGCTACTGAAAAAAGAAGTCATGAACTTATGCAAAAATTAGAATCTGTCAACCGGGAGTTAAAAGATTTTGCTTATACAGTATCACACGATTTGAAAGCCCCACTCCGAGGAATTAGATCTCTGGCCGATTGGCTTTATCATGATTATCAGGATAAGTTTGATGAAGAGGGCCAAGAACAGTTAAATATGCTGCTTAACCGAACTCAAAGAATGCACAACCTTTTAGAAGGGATACTAAAGTATTCTAGGTTAAGCAATATGAAGGAAGAGAACACTGTAACAAACCTTAATGAGGTGATAATGGAAGCAATAGAACTGTTTGGGGCACCTGACAACATTACTATCATTATTGAAAACGAAATGCCACTGCTAAAGTTGGAAAGAACTCGTATTTTACAGTTGTTTCAAAATTTAATCGGCAATTCCATAAAATATATGGATAAGCCTAACGGGCTTATAAGGATATCATGTCAGAACCAAGGAGAATTCTGGCAGTTTAGTGTCCAGGATAATGGCTGCGGTATCGAACCTAGGAATTTTGATAAAATATTTACTATTTTTCAAACCTTGAAGTCACGGGATGAATTTGAAAGCACGGGCATAGGGCTGACCATTGTTAAAAAGATTGTTGAAATGTATGGAGGAAAGGTATGGGTTGAATCTAAGGTTGGTGAGGGCAGCACTTTCAAATTTACTCTGCCGACACGTTAGACCCAGGTCTTAGGGTATCGGCTCTTTTATTTTATTGGGTGCACGCCAATGACATATGGTGTTGATGATAATGCAGGTATAACCAGAGTGAAGGACACCGTTTCACTAGAACCCAAAGGCATTTCACCCGTTTGTATCATGTCGTAAGCACTCCAAGGCTTAACAGGGAAAGATACGAAAGAATTTTCCTGCAGTCTAACAAATGGAAATGCGTTCCCACCAGTACTTCCAATAAATATCGCAAAATTCTGATTATCCTTATACCTGTTTTTTATGGGTATAACTATTTTCATTATTTGCCCGTAATTACCTTCTAATAAGCTTTCATTGACGGTATTAGTTCCATAATCAGTAAGCTTCAGCAGGTCTTTTCCATCAAAAGAATCATTTTTGGCTGCTATGTAATAGGCTGAATAATTATTGGTAGTCATAGTTATAGGATCAAAAGATAGGGTATTTTGATAATATGAGCCTACACCTCTACATCCTGTTATACCATTATCTAATTCGGCATACTTCGTTGCGGCAATATAGTTTGAATAAGCTTGATCCACAAAAATAGCCGGGGCCGCTATTCCAGTTTGAAGAAACGAAACCTGGACGGAAGCAATTATACCAAAATTACTGTTGGGGGCCACCGTTTGCTTGAAAAGTGCAACACTTTGTCCGGGTTTGATTACTTTTGAAATAGAGGGTTGATTCGATCCTAGATAAGAATCCCATGCTGTTACGTCAGGAACGCCAATACCATTGGTCAAAGCATAATTATTCGTTTTAATAATAATATCAGTTGAATTACTGGGGTTAATAATAGAAAGCTCCGAGGTTATAGTTTGGCTGGTAGCATTACGATGCCAGACATACACCTGTCCATTGCCAGATACTGGAGTTAGATTTAACCAACAGCCATTATCAGCTAACGCACTATCCTTTACAGACTCGGGGTTATTGCTATAAAATAGAAAACCACTTTGGGGGATAACGGTTCCTCCCTTATTAAGGGAAGATAATTTAAAGGGTAAGCCGGTTTTTTTTGATATAGCAGCGGGAGTCTTAATGGTTATACCTGAATTTACAGGCGGTTCTATTAATGTCGGTGATAACACAGCTATGGCATGGTTTGATTCTGCAACGGCATATCCAGATATAAATATAATTGAGCAAATAGATAAAGAAACTGCCAATATAATTGATTTTATATAATGTTTCATCAAAAATAATCTCCTTTAAAGCAAGTTTAAGGATAATTATACTATATCCTATAATAACAAGGTGTAAAACATTTCAAGACCACCCTTTATTACGACAATGAGCATTAAGCTATCCGTGGTGGTATAATTACAAAAACAATTGGGCAGCAGATTTCAGACTTAGCTATAATTATCAATAATTGATATAATCATGATATAAATATTGTCTAAATTCACCTAGCCAGCCCCAACCAAGGATATACAGAGAGGTATGTAACGCATGCGGATAACAATAAATGGCAAACGCCTACAGATATGTGTGCTCTTATGCTCCTTATTGCTTTTGGAGTATGTTAATTTCGGTATTTTCTCCTCAGCCCAGTTTATCTCTGCAGGGATGAGTGAATTTGATAATGCCTCCGCCAGCTGCGCAGGCAAACATTCGTCAATGAACGATAGTGTCTATGCTGGGTTAGATTTTCTGGTAGCCATCAATGATGGTACGAGATTTAACATTGCTTCGGCTGGAAAAACGCGGGGGCCGAGCTATAAAAACAATTATGCTTCTTTAGCTGTAGTATCTGCCTCTCATGTAGCCGGTTTAATTAGCTATTTAAGGCTATCCAAAGAAATATATAATCAATTCGATTCCATCGAAATAACCACCTTCCTCCATAAAAAAGACGGCATGAAATGAAATGATTAGGCTTCACTGAAGACATATAGGACTACAAAATAGCCTATATCGGCTCGGTGCGTCCTAAAACAGGAGTTATCCGTGACATTTCATCCGTCCGTATGCGTAATCGTCCCCAAGATGAGAGTATACGGCGGGTTATAATTGGAGGCGTTTTTTTGAATTCTAAATATACATTTTTTATTATTTCCTTATTGACGGCTGTGCTGCTTTTTATTGCTGTGTTCGGCCTGCAAATCGGGGGAGCAGAGAT
>JAQUUV010000148.1:1782-5540 GCA_028693695.1 Syntrophomonas sp. | reverse complement strand
CTTCCATGCCGGATTTCTGGTACAACAGCATGCGGCGGACGTCTTCGTGTTCAATGATTCTGACGCTTGGGCCCTTCGGATCGGTCGATTTTTTGCTCTGTACGCGTACTTTGGTGTAATCCAGAGCTGCATAGTATCCAGAAGTTATGCAGCCCAGGGTGAATAAACCGGTGTTCAGACGTTCTTCGTTCATATACGCGAACATCTGCTTCATACCAACAGCTTTGCCGTCTACCACTTCTTTTTCGCCTACCATCCAGCCGTAACAGTTGTCGTTTTCGCCCATGGCCAATGTAAGAGTGGAGGAACCGTGGATACCCATCTTGTGCTCGATGCCGACTGAGGTTACATCATTCCATTTGCCCATGGAGCCATCCTCGTTAACCCAGAACTTGGGCACGATGAACAGCGAGATGCCGGCGGTGCCTTCTTTGGCGCCCGGAGTCTTGGCCAACATCAGGTGGATAATGTTTTCTGCTAAGTCATGGTCGCCGGAGGTGATAAAGCATTTCTGGCCTTTCATCTTGTACAGATGGGGAGTATCGGTGGGGGTTGCCTTGCTGGCACAGGCGCCAACTTCGGATCCTGCGCCCGGTTCGGTCAGACCCATGGTGCCGCCCCATTCACCGGTGTACATCTTAGGCAGGAACATGTCCTGTTGTTTTTGGGTTCCATAGTCCTGGAGCACAGTGGTAGCACCCTGAGTCAGACACCAGAACATCACGATCCCTGCAGATGCAGCGGACTGCATTTCCAGAATTGGAGCGTACCATGACAGGGGTATCTTACCATCGCCACGGAATCCGAACTGGGGTCCTAACTCGGCATCACAAATCGTTTTGTAGACAGTCTTGTAGACATCAGGAGTTAAGACGGCCTTCTCATCGCCGCCCACAAACGAACAACCGATTTCATCGGCATCTTTGTTAGCCGGGCACATAACGTCGCGGCAGATCTTGAAGTTGACATCGAGGAAATTATCGATGTCATCGATTCCATAATATTCTTTGTAAGCATCCAGTGACAAAAGCTTGTCCATGGGGAGCCATTCTTTTATAACGAACTTAATATCACGGGTGTTAAGCAGATAATTACTATGTGACAATAAAATCCCTCCATTTCATATTTTTTGTTGTTTTCATGAAATTGACAGGGTGGCGTTGGCAACGGATCGCCAACGCCTCCGAAATCAAAAACTTTTTAAAAACTTTAAAGCTATTAAAAAAGATTTACAGTATTTGTTCTACAATAACGGTTGTGCCCATGCCGCCACCGATGCACAGGGTGGCCAGACCCAATTTGGATTTTCTCTTCATCATTTCATAACAAAGAGTTACCAATATTCTAGCGCCGGATGCACCCACGGGATGACCGATAGCAATCGCGCCACCATTGACATTGACCTTCTCCATGTCTCCCCATCCCATGTCGCGGCCGACAGCGATGGACTGAGCAGCAAAGGCTTCGTTGGCTTCAACAAGGTCGAGATCGGCAACTGTCAGACCAGCTTTGGCCAGAGCCTTCTGGCTGGCAGGAACAGGTCCTACACCCATGATCTTGGGATCAACACCACCGGAAGCATAGCTGACGATTCTGAACAGGGGCTTTACTCCTAGTTCCTTGGCCTTATCAGCAGACATAACAACGAATGCAGCCGCTCCATCATTGATTCCGGAAGCGTTGCCGGCGGTTACGGTGCCGCCGTCGCGTTTGAAAGCTGGTCCCAGCTTGCCCAGGGATTCCGGAGTGCTTTCACGGGGGTCTTCGTCAGTATCGAAAATGATTTCTTTTTTCTTTTGCTTAACAACAACGGGTACGATTTCATCTTTGAACTTGCCAGCTTTAATAGCGGCCATAGCTCTCTGCTGGCTTCTCAGTGCAAATGCATCCTGTTCGGCTCTGTCAATGCCGTATTTATCATTAACATTTTCAGCAGTGATGCCCATATGGTAATTGTTGAAAGCTTCCCACAGGCCGTCCTTAATCATGCAGTCTACCAAAGTGCCGTTGTTCATTCTGTAGCCATAGCGAGCATTGGGCAGAGCAAAGGGAGCCATGCACATATTTTCCACACCACCGGCTATCACAACATCTACGTCACCGGCTTTGATCATCTGGGCAGCCAGGCTGACAGCTCTCAGACCGGAGCCGCATACCTTGTTGATGGTGAAAGCGGTACTGGTTTCAGGAAGACCGGCCTTGATCGCACACTGCCGGGCGATGTTCTGGCCTAATCCGGCCTGCAGAACACAACCGAATACTACTTCTTCTACCTGTTCAGGGGCAATGCCAGCACGTTTTACGGCTTCCGCCATAACTAATGCGCCCAATGTATGGGACGAGGTCTCTTTTAAAGTACCATTAAATGAACCTACTGGGGTACGACATGCGCTTACTATTACTACTTCTTTACTCACTTAAATATCCACCTCTTCTTTTTTATTTTACGCTCCATAATATTAGGAGCTTTTATAACGTGTAATTGACTTATTTCCCAATAAAACCTGGTTTTCTTTTCTCAATAAAAGCAGACATACCTTCTTTTTGATCGGCAGTCGCAAAACAAAGACCAAACACATCAGCTTCAATAGTCATGCCGCGGTCAATATCCGTCTGCATTCCTTCGTTAGCAGCTGCTTTACTTAAGCGAACTGCTACTTGAGCCTTTTTCGAAATGCGATTGGCTATTTTTTTAACAAAATCCATCAATTCTTCCGGTTCTACTACATTATTTACCAGCCCTACACGTAGAGCCTCGGTGGCATCAATAATGTCAGCCGTATAAAGCATTTGTTTGGCCATACCGGTCCCAACCAGACGGGGCAAGCGCTGCGTTCCGCCGAATCCAGGAGTAATTCCCAGGCCCACTTCGGGTTGTCCAAATTTGGCTTTGGTTGAAGCTATACGAAAGTCACAGCACATGGCCAGTTCACAACCTCCACCAAGCGCAAAACCATTAACAGCAGCAATGACCGGTTTTTCCATGGCTTCAATCATACGAAATACTTCTTGTCCCAGTGCACCAAATGCACGTCCTTCAATTGCAGAAAGAGGTTGCATAAAGCTAATGTCTGCACCAGCTACAAAGGCCTTATCGGCACCAGTAATGATTAATATGTCAATACCGGAGTCTTCTTTGACTTCTAATACTGCGCTCTTTATATCCAATAATGTATCATTATTAAGAGCATTAAGCGCCTTGGGTCTATTAATAGTAAGTATGGCGACCCGATCTTCTCTTTCCAGCAGCACGTTTTCGTACGCCATTAATCTTCCTCCCTCCAATCACGTGTAATTCTCACTGGATTACACCCCACCTCGGGACACTAATCTAGTAATACCGCCAATGACTCCCCCCTTTCAACTAATACAATGAGGACTGTATTAGTATTAGATATCAGAAAACTTTTATTCAAATTTTGTAAATAACAAAATAGAACTCCATAAACTGCTTGTCCCAGTTTTTATCATCCTAGAAGAATTGACCCATAAAAAAGATTGAGGCACCGTGTGACAAAATGTAGAAACAAAGAAAGTGATTGTGCGAACTTCTTTTCGCTTGTTATTTTATGTAGCAATAAACATGCCAATACAAAGCAATTATAAGATTATACGGTGCAAATCCCAAGCTAACCGACTGCGAAAGCACCTCCAAAAATTTCCATAGCATTACAATTTCGCAACAGATAATGCACATTTGCATTATATTAATGTGATTACGCATCGATCGCCGATATTCTAGTTGAAAATAATTATCA
>JAQUUV010000148.1:0-1682 GCA_028693695.1 Syntrophomonas sp. | reverse complement strand
CCAACCTAATTTACTTTACCACTATTAACTTATTAAGTGGTGCTTTTTTTATGTTATAATATCCGAGAATTAAATAAAATATTATTAGGATATTATTTGTTTGGGAGTGATATTTTGGAAAAGATAATGATTCAAAAAGAATTAATTAAGATGTTTGGGAAAGATATGCTACTTAATGAAGAACTTGATTTAATGTACTATTCCTACGATAGTTCTTTCTTGACCAAACTGGAACCAGCTTCACCTTACGCGGTTGTTTTCCCGAAATCCACCGAGGATGTTCAGAAAGTCATGCAGTTTGCCTATCAAAATGATATTAATGTAATTCCTAGGGGAGCCGCTACAGCTGAAACCGGTGGTTGTATTGCAGTAGAGGGTGGCATTGTTTTGGATTTATCTCAATGGGATGAAATCGTGGAAATCGATGCCAAAAATATGCAGGTTATAGTACGCCCGGGAGTGATTCACGCTAAGTTGAATGAAGAACTGGCAAAATTCAATCTATTTTTTCCACCTGATCCAGGCAGCAGCCAAATGTGTACGGTAGGTGGAATGGTAGCCAATAACGCCTCCGGTCTCCGGGCGGTTAAGTATGGGTGCACCGAGCAATACATTCTAGGCTTAGAAGTGGTTTTACCTAATGGCGATGTTATGATTACAGGGGGTATGAAGTCAAAGGCCATTAAAAACGTTTCTGGGTTAAACCTGACCAAGCTGATGGTTGGCTCCGAGGGTATCCTGGGTGTAATCACCAGGATCAGGCTGAGATGTTTCCCTAAACCAAGGGCTAGAGGCATTGCTATGGCTGTTTTCGATCAACTGGACGACGCACCAGCAACCGTCTTGGATGTTTATCAGGCTGGTATTCTCCCGTCGGGAATTGAAATACTGGATAGTTCTGCTATTGCCGCTGTAAACGAATTCAAACCTCATATTAATCTACCCAACGCGGAGGCCATCCTGCTATTCGAAGTGGATGGTAACCCCCCCAGTGTTGAATTTGAAGGGAATGTAATCAAAGAAATGGCTGGTAAAAGAGCCCGCTCGGTTGAATGGGCCACAGATCCTAAACGGATGGCTGAACTATGGGAAGGACGTGCCGTAACTGCAACCGCCGCTGCTCGGGTACGTAAAGATGGAAGCAGGGTTTTCGCCGGTGAAGATATAAGTGTCCCTCTTTCCCGTGTAACCGAGGTACTTAGAAAAATTAGAGCCCTGGGTGCAAAATATAATATACCGATAGTTAATTATGGACATATTGGTGATGGCAATGTTCATTCCGCACCGGTAATTAACCCTGAAAATCCTGAGGAAGTTGAGCGGGTATTAAAGCTAGTCGATGAGATTCACCTCCTGGCTATCGAATTGGAAGGCACGACTACCGGAGAACATGGGGTGGGAGCGGTTCGTCGACGCTATGCCTCATTAGAACACGGCACTGCTTTGGATTATATGCGTAAAACTAAAGATGCTTTTGACCCTAAGGGAATTATGAACCCTGGGAAACTTATCTAGTGGTTCTTATCTTTCTATAGTTCAATTCTTGAGTAAGGAGAAACTGATATGCAATTTAAGGATTTGCCACCCGTAAAAGAGCAAATAATGAAATGTCTGCGTTGCGGAAAATGCCGCAGCGTATGTCCGGTCTTTGCCGAAATTAGAAATGAGACAGCAGCCCCCCG
>JAQUUV010000147.1 GCA_028693695.1 Syntrophomonas sp. | reverse complement strand
TTAGGAAAGGTAGCAAATCCCCAAAAACCGATGTGCATTACTATGAGTATTAGATTTGGATTATAATCCAATCACGCCACAATGCATTCCCGCATCAATATTAATGTGTTTATGCATTGCGAACTGAGAGCTGGCCATTATTCTATTGAGAAAGGCAGGCTAATTATTATGAGAAAAAAGATAATTATTTTGGGGGGCGTAGCAGCAGGTGCAAGTACCGCAACCCGCTTAAGAAGAATGAATGACCGGTGGTGCCCGGAGGGTGTGCGCTTTGATAACCAAGTATAGCGCAAAAAAGGCCGGAGTAAATGACTAGTTTATTTCTTGATAGTCCCTCAATCCAGACTGATACGGCAAAGCTTACCCTTGCGATAATCATGCAGGAGCGCGGTGCAAGTTTTGCCAGTATCAAGCGCTCCGGCCTTTAATAGATGCCCACGCCTTAAAGCAATTTCTTCCAGAACTTCTTCTGTGCTTTTGTGCGGGCTGCTTACTTTTAGTTTCTCCATTAGTATTTCCGGAAACTTTTCTTGCAGGGTTTTCAACAAATACAAGGCTACCTCTTCCTCATTGTAGGCGTTTTCTCCCACTATATTTAAAAGAGCTAGTTTTAGGCCCTGCTCCTCCGCCTCGACTTTGGGCCACATAAGACCGGGAGTATCCATTAATTCGATATCTTCTCTTACCCGTACCCACTGTTTACCCCTGGTAATACCTGGCTTGGCACCGGTTTGAGCCATTTTTTTGCCCACCAAGCAGTTTAAAAAAGTAGATTTGCCGATGTTGGGTACCCCTACAACCATAATTCGAGCAGGTCGGATTCTGCGGCCTTTACGTAGCATCTCCGCCACCTGCGGTTGATAGGCAACTTTAATTGTCTGGATTACTTCTGTCAGCCCTTTGCCGCTGGTCGAATCAATCGAGGTTACCATTTCACCTTCCTTACGCAATCGAGCCAGGTATCGCTGCGTGGCATCAGGCGAAGCCAGATCTATTTTATTTAACACAAATAGCAATTGTTTTCTTCTGCATATCTTCTCCAGATCAGAATTACGGCAGGAAAAGGGAGCTCGGGCGTCAAGCAACATAGCCACAATATCAACGAGCTTCATATTCTCTTCTATTTCCCGTTTGGCCTTAACCATATGACCGGGATACCAGTTTATCGCCATGGTTGCTACCTCCTTTGAACAATTTCTTACGACAACACGACAATGGGGACCATCAAGGAATAACCAAGGCAGAATACGCCGAGGATTTTTCGTGCTAGACAAGGCGGAGGAATGAGGAATACTCGACGTATTGCGATTGACGACAACGCAGTCTAGTGCGAAAAAGACCGGTGTAAATGACTTGTTTATTTTTTGATGGTCCCTAAGGTGCGACACCGAGAACCGTCCCCTCTGTCGCACCCCCTCCCCCAGTCACATCCGTTCCACTAGAAAAAAAGAGAATACCCCTCGGTATCCCCTTAAATCTTTACTTTGAATATCTGCTCTTTTCTTTAACCCGAGCTTTTTTACCAGTTAAGCCCCGTAGGTAGAAGAGCCTGGCTCTGCGAACTTTACCCTTCCGGGTAACTTCAATCCGAGCAATTTTAGGTGAATTTATAAGGAATGTCCTTTCAACGGCTACCCCGTAAGTTACTCTTCTTACGGTAAAGTTCTTAGAGAGACCGCCGCCTCTGACCTTCATAACAATTCCTTCATATACCTGAATTCTTTCCCTGGTTCCTTCAACCACCTTACAGTGGACTTTGACTGTGTCGCCAGGTCCAAAAACCGGTATGTCTTTTTTGTAGTATTCTTCTTCAACTGACCTGATTATATCTTGCATGATTCCTACCTCCTTCCAGCAGGCGTACCTACATCCATAAAAAATGTAACTACCACCATTATTACAGAACAAGCCTATTTTACCACAGCATAAAGGCAAGCTCAAGAAAAACCTATCGATTAAACCAGAATTCGCCTAATAAGCGATCTAAAATTATGGAAACCGCACTTCGAACTGATAGGTGGTTATAATCTCCAGCTCCGGATACAGGTTCCAAGATATAGTCGCATCCTGCTGTCAACTCCTGCACCATACCCCAGCCGGTACCGAAAAGCAACAGATATACCTGATTCTCATTAAACATCTCAGTTTTTAACTGGCTGTAACTTATGGTATTTGGATGGAGATGAGCATCCGTAGCAACCGTATAGACCCTCTGTCCGGTTTCCTGTTCAATTGCATCAACCACCGCACTAAGGTTTTCTGCCAGTTTGAGCTGCTTAAAAGCTTCCTTCCGGTCTGGATTATAACGTCCTCCATAACCATCTTGCCAATAAGCCAGAATCTCCCCGATTAACTTTTGCTGGTTGGCGGATGGATGAACTACATAAAAACCCTCCACATTGTAGGTCCGCGCAGCACGAGCAATATCATGTAAATCTAAGTTAGTAATCGAGGTAGTTACTGTGTCCATTCTTTTATTATACATAGGATAATGTAGCAGTGCTATGTATACCCTGGCTTTTCTCACTTAGTTTTTTTCTCCCCACTAAACAGAATTTCCTCGAGCAGTTTTCTGTCTTCTTGATCATATTCTCTTTCCAATAACAGGTCTGGTCTTTTTAGCAGGGTGCGCTTCAAGCTCAACTTTCTTCGCCACAAACGTATCTGCTCATGGTGCCCTGAGAGAAGTATCTCTGGCACTTCCTCACCCTGATAAATCCTGGGTCGGGTGTAATGCGGATATTCCAGCAGGCCACCGACGAAAGACTCCTCTTGAGAAGAATTATCGTCGCCTAACACTCCGGGAATTAAACGCGTAACCGCGTCCACAACCACCATAGCGGCTAATTCCCCTCCGCTCAATACATAATCACCTATGGAAAGCTCTTCATCCACGAAATTCATTATCCGTTCGTCAATGCCCTCGTAATGCCCGCAGAGCAATATTAAATGCTCCTGCTTAGCCATACGAACAACGTTATCCTGATTCAGTGGTTTCCCTTGGGGTGATAGGTAAACAACCCGTGAATTTGCCCTTTTTAGGCTTTCTATAGACCGGGATAGCACATCAAACTTCATAACCATCCCTGCGCCGCCCCCATAAGGGTAATCATCCACCTGTTGATGCCTGCCCAGGGCATAATCTCTAATATTTACAGTGTTTATTTCCACCAGATTTCGGGTTCGAGCCCGTTCAATAATGCTCTCGTTAAAAGGCGAAACAAACATGGCAGGAAAAAGCGTCAGTATATCGATTTTCATTGATCCTTTGCTCACCTTTCCCGCTTAACTTCTAACAATCCCGGAAGCAGCTTGACCTGCATGGTTAAACTATTCAAATCAACCTCACGAATTACCTCTTTAATGGCAGGTATAAGAATTTCTTCGTAAACCTCCGACTCTATCACATATACATCATTGGCTCCGGTTTCCAGTATATCTGTCAATTGCCCCAGATATCCAATTTCTAAATCATATACCTTCATACCAATCAACTGGAATTGATAATAAGAGCCTTCGGGTAAAGGGTATAATTCATCGGCAGAAACATTTAAAAAGGCGTTTCGGTATTTAACCGCCTCTTCGATACTATCTATGCCTTTGAATTTTATCAAAAGTTTTCCCTGGTGTGAATTGCATGCCTCAATAGTCAACTCTGCCACGTTATTCCTCTGACTTATCTTTACCTTCTGCAGATTCTTAAAACGTTCAGGAAAATCAGTCAACAGTTCGACTTTGACTGTCCCTTTGTAACCATGGGTTCCGGTTATTTTTCCAATTTTAATTAATTCCTGAGACTCCACCAATTAATACCTCCAAGTAGGCCTATCTCATGATCTCCACTGCTACTCTTTTACCTGCCTTAGCGGCCGCAGCCTTGGTAAGGGTACGAATCGATTTGGCAATTTTGCCTTGCTTACCTATTACCTTACCCATATCATCGGGAGCTACCCGGAGTTCAAGTAATACTGATGTATCATTCTCGGTCTCATTAACTTGAACTTCATCCGGGTTATCTACCAGTGAGCGGGCGATCATTTCAACTAGTTTTTTCACTTAAGTTTCACCCCCCAGCCTCTACTTGCGGCTTTCCGCAAACTTACTCATAATTCCTTGTTTCTGCAAGAGAGATTTTGCCGTATCAGAAGGTTTAGCACCGGTCGTCAACCATTGAAGCGCCTTTTCTTCATCTATCTTAATAGTTGCGGGATTGGTCGCGGGATCATAATAACCTATTTCCTCAATAAAACGACCATCTCTGGGTGATCTGGAATCTGCTACCACTACTCTGTAGAAAGGATTTTTCTTAGCTCCCATCCTTTTTAACCTGATCTTTGTTGCCATATTGTCACCTCCTTGTTTAAGAGATTATCAAAAAACAAAGTAAAATCTTACAGCGTATTATGTCTTGTTTATTTCTTGACAACCCCTAATTCTACACTTATATTAACCTGCACCGTGTCAAGGGGACGTTTCTTTTGTCACTCACGGCAGGCACAGGCGATGTAAGTCAACAGCTATATAACAGCATTAATTAAAATGGCAGTTTTATATTGGGCATCCCGCCCCGCTTACCCTTTTTGCCACCCATATCGGCAAATTGCTTCATTAGCTTTCGAGAATCCTCAAATTGCTTAAGTAATCTGTTTACTTCCTGAACTTTAGTGCCACTCCCCCGGGCAATCCTTTTCTTGCGGCTGCCGTTTAATATGACCGGATTACGTCTTTCCTCTAAGGTCATGGACTTAATTATGGCTTCCACATGGCCGAGTTCCTTCTCATCTATCTCGCCCTTCATAGCCTTCATTTGTTTCCCCATACCCGGTATCATGCCCAGCAAATCTTCCAGCGGCCCCATAGATCTGACCTGCTGCATTTGTTCCAGAAAATCTTCCAGAGTAAATTCTTGCTGGCGGATCTTCCTTTCCATTTCCTTAGCTTGCTTCTGGTCAAAATTAGACTGTGCTTTTTCCACCAGGGTCAAAATATCTCCCATACCAAGTATACGTGAGGCCATTCTTTCTGGGTGAAAAGTCTCCAAGGCATCCAGCTTCTCGCCTATTCCTAGCATTTTAATCGGGCAACCGGTTACCGCCTTGACCGACAGGGCTGCTCCACCTCTCGTGTCTCCATCCAGCTTGGTTAGGATAACTCCTGTCAAACCCAGATCAGCGTTGAAGCCCTCTGCTACATTAACAGCATCCTGCCCTGTCATAGCATCTACCACCAAGAGTATTTCCTGTGGTTCTACCACTGTCTTTATCTGCTTCAATTCATCCATTAATTCTTCATTTATTTGCAGCCTACCGGCGGTATCTATTATTACTACATCCCGGTTGTTGGTCCGTGCATATTCCAGGGAATCGCGAGCAATATCGACCGGATTGACCTGCCCTAGAGAGAATACCGGGACGCCCACTTGTTCCCCCAGCACCTGCAGTTGTTTTATAGCCGCAGGCCGATAAACATCACATGCCACCAAAAGGGGACGACGTCCCTGCTTAATCAAGCTTTTGGCTAACTTAGCTACGGTTGTAGTTTTACCAGCACCCTGCAACCCCACCGCCATAAATATAGTGGGCGACTTGGGCGACATAAGCAATTTGTTTTCAGATTCTCCCATCAGTTTGCTCATCTCATCATAAACGATCTTGATGATCTGTTGCCCGGGGGTAAC
>JAQUUV010000146.1 GCA_028693695.1 Syntrophomonas sp. | reverse complement strand
AATCAAATTTTCCGGAATCAACAATGATTCCACCGATAGAGCTTCCATGTCCGCCAATGAATTTGGTGGCTGAGTGTACCACAATGTCAGCTCCAAACTCGATCGGCCTGATCAAGTAGGGTGTACCAAAAGTATTATCAATAATCAAAGGGATGCCGTTTTCATGAGCAATGTTGGCGACAGCTTCAATATCAACCAGGTTGATACCCGGGTTACCTATGGTTTCGATATAGAGAGCTTTGGTTTTTTCATTGATGGCCTTTCTGAAGTTCTCGGGATCATCAGGATCAACAAAGTGAACCTTTATGCCGAAATTGGGAAATGTAGCTGAGAATAAATTATAAGTTCCGCCATACAAAGTACTGGCTGAAACGATCTCATCTCCGTTCTTAGCGATATTTAATATAGCATAGGTAATGGCCGCTGAACCTGAAGCTACTGCCAGCGCACCTACGCCGCCTTCCAGAGCCGCTACCCGCTGTTCAAAAACATCGGTGGTCGGATTCATAATCCGGGTATAAATGTTGCCTGGCTCTCTAAGATTAAATAGATCGGAAGCATGTTTTGAATTCTTAAAAACATAAGACGTGGTCTGATAAATAGGGACCGCCCTGGAACCAGTAGTAGGATCCGGCTGCTGCCCCGCATGAACCTGTAATGTGTCAAACTTTAACTTTCTTTCACTCATTCTAATCTCTCCTTTTGTTTATGTTATTATTCCTATTGTTATGGTAGACTTTATTTTTAAAAAATTTTAGATGTAAAACATTCGTGATATACTACCATTCATGGTTTTATATCGATCAACTAAATCCTCCAGGGTTATGGAATCAACAATGCTACATATACTAGCATTTATCTTTTCCCATACATTTTCTGACAGGCAGTATTCTATCGTATTATTTACTATTTCATTTTCAGAAGATTCAGCAACTGAAAATAGCTTTCCTTCCAGTAATCTTAGCACAGCACCAACTGTTATTTTGGAAGGGGAATATGCCAAAGCATACCCTCCTTGGGAACCCTTTATACTCTTTACCAGGCCACCTTTCCTCAGTGCCGAGAAAAGTTGTTCCAGGTAGCTTTCTGATATGTTCTGTCTTTCCGCTATGTTATTCAGAGCTACATATTCATCAACCGAATATATAGCAAGATCCACCATAGCCCTCAAGCCATATCTTCCTCGGGTAGATATTTGCATCCATAACACCCCCTTAATGCCAAGTAATCCTATCAGGATAGTACCATATTAATTAACTCAAGACATATTGTCAACTGCAAAATAGAAAATAATTAATATTTTTTACAGGATCTCAATAATTTCTTGATATATATTTTCAATACCTGGCAGCCTGCCTTTACCAATCTCACCGTTGGCCAAAAGGCCGCTGTCGGGTTCCATAACATGGTATCCGCAACTCAGCAGAGTTCTAATGTTTTCCTGTACAATTTGATTCTTATACATGTTGGTATTCATGGATGGTACCACCAAAACAGATGCTGTATTGGCTAGAACCAAGGTAGACAAAAAATCATTAGCCAATCCCATAGCCATTTTGGCGATAAAATTAGCCGTTGCAGGAACAATTACGAGCAAATCAATTTGTTGAGCGATACTCATATGCTGAACTTTGTATTCTCGAGGTTTAGCCCACAGGTCAGTTACCACTTCCCTGCCGGTAAGACTTCTGAAAGTTAAGGGATTTATAAATTGACACGCTCCCTTGGTCATCATTACCACGACATCCAGATCATCTTTTTTCAATTTACTGACCAGGTCAACTATTTTATAAGCAGCAATCCCCCCGGTAATACCGACCCCAACAGTCTTGGCCATTTAGTTGACCTCCTTTATAATATCCCTACCCGCCATTTATTGATATACAGAATAACCTCTGTTCAATTGCCCACGAACATATCAACACTATTATAATATCTATTCTTGTCTTCGTTCATAATCAATTAGCCTATTTAAATATGTAGTTTCTAATATCACAAAATATCTAACTGAAATTATAATCTACTATTCCCATGTATTTTATAAAAATATATTGACAGGCGGAACCTCGGGATTTAAAATGCATCTATGTCCTAGTATTTCAATCTATATTGTAGGTTATTTATAAGTGAGTTAGAAAGGTGATTATAATGGCTATTCTTATTGTGGGTGCTGACCGTCTAGGAAATATACCTGGAAAACTACATAGTGAAGGAGTTCAAGAGATTATTCACTGGAGCGGACGCAAGAAGTCATACCAAACAAAAGCAATTCCTAAAAATGTCGATACCATAATTCTCTTTTGTGATTTCCTGAATCATCGTTTGATGTATAACATAAAGCGTCAGGCTAAAGCAGTTCGTATCCCCATAATATTCAGCAAACGCAGTACAACCTATCGATCCAGTTGATAGTATATGAAATTTTGTCTTTTTAGGAGGAAATGAGTTTTGCTGCACAATGAAGGTACTTTTCTAGGCACCAGAGATATGGAACTTTATTACCAATCGTGGCACCCTACCAGCCCTCCTCGGGCTGTAGTCGTTGGCGTGCACGGACACGGTGATCATAGTGGCGGGCTTCGCAACATCATTAAACATCTTGTTCCTGCAGGATATGCTTGGTACGGCTTCGACCTGAGGGGACACGGTCGCTCCCCCGGAATTCGAGGCCATATCCAACACTGGTCTGACTTCCAGGGTGACCTCCAAGCATTCGTTAGTTGGGTCAAACACATTGAGGGTGAAAAATCAGTCTATTTACTCGGACACAGCTTGGGTGGTTTGATTAGTATTGAATATGCCTTGAGACACCCAGAGGATCTCAGCGGGATTATCTCCACCAGTCCAGCACTGGGTTACTCAAGGCTATCTCCATTAAAAGTAATGTTATTCCGCGCGCTTGCTTACTTAAAACCCAACTTCACTCTTAAGTCTCAGCCCGACTACGCCAAACTCACTCGTGATACAGAGGTCGTGGAAATCTTGGCTGCTGACCCATTACGCCATGAACAAATGACCCTAACGTTATGGCGAGAATTTCTTAACTCTCGAAACTGGGTGAGGGCACATGCCTCTGATCTGCAGGTGCCATTACTGATGCTATACGGATTGGGTGATACAATCACCCCAGCCCCGTTTAATCGACAATTCCTTAATTCTTTAATTTTCGAGGAAATGGAACACCATGAGTACGAGCAAACCCTGCACCGTCCCTTCGACGATGTCAATCGAGCCGAGGTCCTCGCACATATAACAGCCTGGCTTGACCGGTACAACGATGCTACTTAGCTTTACGCGTAGCATCGGCCCTGAGCCTATTTTTTCGCCCGGATGAAGGCGCTCAGCACCGCTCCATTCATATCCTCCAGTTCGCTGGCCGATAAATCAATCGTCACTACCTGGCCGGACAGGCTAGATATGTCATAAGAACGGATAATTTCGATTTCAATGTCCGTAAAACCGACCACCGCTAATTTTCTCCGGTATTCGTCCAACAGGAGCGCTCCGGCTATACAGCCCGCCCAGGCAAGGAGATCCTGTTGGATCTTGTTAGGTAGGGATCTAGTGAGCACTATATCTGCTACCGCCAGCCTCCCACCAGATTTCAGCACCCGATAGGCTTCTTTGAATACCTGATCCTTGTCCGCCGAGAGGTTGATAACACAGTTTGAAATAATCACATCTACCGTATTATCCGCCAAGGGAATATCTTCAATATGCCCTTTCAGAAACTCCGCATTATTAATTCCTGATCTAGTCTGGTTCGCTCTGGCGACAGCCAGCATTTCATCGGTCATATCCAGACCATAGGCTTTCCCCTGAGGGCCTACCCGTTTTGCAGATAAAAGCACATCCAGACCGGCTCCACTCCCTAGGTCAAGTACTACTTCCCCGTCATTTAACTGGGCCAACAGGGTAGGATTCCCACAACCAAATGAGGCAGCTACCATATCTTCCGGTAGGCCTTCCATATCCCCTGATTGGTATAAATCACTGGTGATAATATCAGTCTTATTTAGTGGGTCTCCACAACAACAACTAGTGCTTGATTTTCCATCCCCACAACACCCTGTCTTAAGGGTTATTGCTTGAGCATACTTCTGCCGGACTACTTCTCTAATGTCTTCTGCCATTATTAATCCCTCCTAATTTTATTAGTTGTCTCCTTAGATTACTTTCACTATTATTTCATCCAGGTTTTTTCGCGGCCGGGGGAACAATGTTTGATCAACTTTTTTTGATGTGTTGCCTAAAAAAATAAATACCGATGATCTACTCTAAATTAAAATCCAGCTTCAATTGGTCAACATAATCCAGCATTTTTTTGCTATTGGCAAAATAATACTTCCACTTTCCCCGCGGTTCTTCGTTAACTAACCCGGTTTCAACCAGTTCCTTCATGTGGTAGGAAACCCGCGATTGAATCATGCTGAGTTCATTCATAATCTCACAATTACATAATCCCACAGGAGATTCTACAGCATTATTACTAATAACTGGACAGCACGCATTCTCGCTGCGTACCAGCATCATCAGAATTTTATAACGAATAGGGTCACTTAATGCTTGAGAAATCTTCACATTATCCATTCATTAATTATATCAACATATTTTGATATAATCAAGCCAATATTTAAATAACCTCAGGAATCCTGACCTGGTCTTTTCTTAGCTGTTAACCTTTTTAAGTAGCCAGGCCATATTTTCCCCCAGCACCTGCATGGTCTGCATACCTTCCTTATCAGCCTCAACTTCTCCCTTTTCTCGACCAATACCCAGATTCCAGTAAATCGACCCGGGTATGATCATTTGACTCATTAAAAACAGGTGATTGATCGAATCAAGGGTATGAATGGCTCCCGCCCTTCGCACGGCAGACACAGACGCCCCTACCTTACGTTTTAATAAATCGCCGTTGGCCCTTGATACATAACCTGCCCGATCAATAAGGGCCTTCATTTCCGGGGTCATATCGGCAAAATAGGTAGGTGATCCCAGGATAATCCCGTCGGCTTCTAAAATCTTTTCAAAACACTTATTAAATGAATCATTCTTAACTGAGCAAAGCTTATCTTTATTCTCCCGGCATTTTAAGCAAGCCGTACAGCCTCTAATCTTCTTGCCCGCCAGTTGAATTAATTCGGTGTCAATGCCTTCCTTTTCAAGTTCTGTAAAAACACGTCGAATGAGAATGGCCGTATTTCCATCCTTCCTGGCGCTACCATTAATCCCTACCACTTTCATTAGTTAATCCCCCCTCCTTAAATAAATGGAAATAGTACTTGCTTAGCCTGGTTATGCGTGTAGCTTGATTTAAAAGTATATTTATAAAGTAAGTTTATTGGATTTACTGCCATTAGCAAAGACATCCGCAAGCCCGCTTACAATGGCCAAAATGCCGCTGCCCCTGAGCCATAGCGCTGTAACATTACATGCCATGGTGGTCTTTTTACAGATACCGATTCCAATTGTGGAATCATACGTATTTGAAATAAGCATAATTCCAATTGCGACAATAACCCATTGAATCTTGTTATGATCCGTTTTGGAGAAAAAAGCTACCACAGCTGTAATCATTAAAATTAGAGCTAGTACAATAGAAGCCTGACCGGTATAAAAACATTTCATATGAACCATGGTTCCGTTTTGTAAAGTAAGCAATCCAGCACAAACAGGAGCCCAGATAAAAACAGC
>JAQUUV010000145.1 GCA_028693695.1 Syntrophomonas sp. | reverse complement strand
AATGACCTTAAGCTTATAAAATACGGAGTATTGAATGCTAGAAGAGGATGGTTGGAAAAAAAGGATATCATTAATACATGGACTCTGGAGGAACTTAATGATTATATAAGGTAAGGGGACACACCCCGTTAATGTATTGGGACACACCATTTCAGGGAATGTCCCCTTGAATGTCCCATTGAAAGTCCCCTAAGGGCAGTAACATACCTCATTAAACGAATAAATGGAATGCTAGTGGCGAAATACTAAGTCAGGAAGCTCTTTGAGGAGGAACACCGAGTGTTGGAGTTTACTTTAAGAGTCGCAGGCATGTACTTCTTGGCTTTAATTATGATTCGCTTTTTAGGGAAAAGGGCTCTGGGCGAACTGGGGCCTTTTGATTTTGTGGTTATGACCGGGGTTGGTGATACAGTGATATCGGTGGCCTTGGATAGAAGCATGCCTTATTATGAGGGTATTGTTGTTTTGGCTACCTTGGCCATCCTAGAATACCTGATGGGCTACCTGGGCTTGAAAAGTGGCAGGTTATCCAACCTTATCACTGGTGTACCCGTGGTATTAATTGATAATGGTAAAATTATTAGGAAAAATCTGGCCCGGGAGAAATTTAATGTAGATGATTTGTTACAGGAACTAAGAAAAAAAGGGGTCAGGGATATTAATGATGTAGATAAAGGGATATTGGAATCCTGCGGTGGGTTCAGCGTTATCTTAAAAGAAGAAGAAGAAGCGGTTTCCCGCCGGGATCTGGGTATAAAAAAAACGTCTCGTAATTCTTGGCTTACGGTTGACCAGATCTCTCGAACGGAAATATTCTCCCAACAAGAGAAAACGGTAGAGGAAGTTAAGGAAGAATTAACGTTAGATCTCGCCTCCACCCTAAAGAACATCGAAGATAAGATCGCCCACATCTGTGCCCGCATGGAATACTGGGAAAGCAAGCCCCAGCCAAAGGAATAGGCTTATGCTATAATACGCTTAAATATTATTTGGGAGTAGGTTAATAGATATGGAATTATTAGCCCCGGCTGGCAACTGGGATTCATTTATGGCCGCTATGAAAAATGGTGCTGATGCCGTTTATCTGGGTGGACAGCAGTATAGTGCCCGTCAGTCTGCTCAGAATTTTGAGGATAAACAGGTGCAGGAGGCGGTTGTCTACGCACATCTAAGGGACAAAAAGGTTTATGTTACAGTTAACACTCTCACTGATAATGGCGAGTTTGCAGAAGTTCTGGATTATCTATATAAGCTTCAGCAAATAGGAGTTGATGCCATCATCATTCAGGATATGGGCCTGCTGGATGCAGCTCGAAATGTTTTGCCTGACCTACGTTTGCACGCCAGTACTCAGATGACCGTTCACAACCAGGATGGGGTGTCGTTACTGCGCGATCTGGGCATAAAACGGATTGTACTGGCGCGAGAATTATCGTTGCCAGACATCACTGCCATAGCTCGGGAAGTGGCAGGGGTAGAGTTGGAAGTCTTTGTACACGGAGCCTTATGCTATAGCTATTCAGGCCAATGCCTGTTTAGCAGCATGATAGGTGGCAGGAGCGGTAACCGGGGCAGATGCGCCCAGCCCTGCCGACTTGCGTATGACCTATATACCCGAAATGACAAGAATAAAGTTAAGCTAACTGATCAGGGGAGGTATCTTTTAAGCCCGGCTGATTTGTGCCTGATCGAATATCTCCCCGAGCTTAAAGCCGCCGGAGTGTCCTCCTTAAAAATAGAAGGTAGAATGAAAAGGGCGGAATATGTGGCAGTGGTAACCAGGGCTTATCGGCAGGCATTGGACAGCCTGGAAGAGAACCCTGAATTTAGGCCGGGTCCGGAGGTAAAAGAAAAGCTGCTGAAAATATTCAATAGAAACTTTAGCAGGGGGCACCTTATTCCTGATTCTGATTTTATGAGTACCAGGAGGCCCAATAACCGTGGGGTATATGTGGGCAGAGTGGTAGAGCAAAACCAGAATATGTTTACCCAGATAAAGCTAAGCGATACCGTCAGTATTGGAGACGGGGTAGTCGTATGGGTAGGGCAAGGTCAGGCTCCCGCCTTTGTAATTAAAGAAATGTATGTGGATGGGAATAGGGTACTAGAAGCAAGCTCTGGGGAGATAATAGGCCTGCAGTTGGAAGGCAGGGTATTTCCGAATGACCGGGTTTTTAAAACCCACGATGAAAGACTATTGTCGGAGGCATTAGAAAGTATCCGGGATGAAAAGGGTTCCAGGATTCCAGTAGATGCTGAAGTTTCATTGGTTCTAGGGAAGCCTATGCAAATAGCTTTGGTTGATGAAAAAGGGCTGCGGGTGGAAATGCAAACCGAAAATCCGGCCCAACTGGCTAAAGGGCATCCCCTGGATGAGGAGATACTAAGGGCTAAAATTGGGAGGTTGGGCAATACGCCCTTTGAGCTGCGCAACTTAAGTATTGACGGTGACCTGAATCTAATGATCCCCTTAAGTGATATAAATGAGGTCCGGCGCCAAGCAGCAGATTCATTAATGCAAAAAATACTTATATCTAAACAAGCTAAGTCATCGGATGCCCATAGTTATTGGACTCAAAAAATCGACTTTTTAGGAGAGTTGCCGATTGGTGAGTGTTTGCAAGCACCATTGTTATCCGTAGTGGTTAGCAAGATGGAGCAGGTTGAGATTGCATTGGAAAATGGAGCTGACCGGGTTTACCTGGGCATGGAGGGTTTAGGCAGCCATAAGCACTTGCGCTTGGCAGAAATACGGGAACTGCAGTCGGGTGGGGGAGAAAAAATCGAACGAGTAGTCCCGCTTTTGCCGCGGATACATAAACCGGGTGAACCAAATATATTCCGAGAATTAGCAGATGGATGCTTTAGCACCCTGATGATCGCTAATTGGGCAGATCTTAAATGGGGTCTTCATCGAGGGTTTAGATTACTAACTGACTATAGTCTAAATATTTTCAATAACTACTCTTTGAGATTTCTATTTCAGCAAGGTGTATCTGGGGCATGTCTTTCCCCGGAATTGAGCTTTGATCGCTTGCAAACATTTACGGATTTTAGTAAAGTCGAGTTATTGATTCATGGTGAATTAATACTTTTGGAATCCCAGCATTGTATGCTGGGTGGTGTATTAGGGGGAGGCAGAGAGAAATGCCTGGCTCCCTGTTCTGGAAATAGCTATTATATACAAGATGATAAAGGTTATGAATTTCCGGTGGAAACAGATGCACACTGCCGGTTTTATATTTTCAACTCCCGGACCCTCTGCATGATGCCAGACTTACCCAGAATTTTAGCCCTAAAACCGGCTAGCATGCGGATTGAAGCCCGGCGTTTCAGTGATGAACAGCTTGGTGACACCGTTAAACTGTATCGGCAAGCCTTAAAAGAACTGCTAAAGGGTTCTAAACCTGATTTAGGGGCATATCAGCAGGACTTAGCCGCTGTAACTCCTTCTTCCTTTACCAAAGGTCATTATTATCGTGGGGTATTATAAAAATGGAAAAATTAACCTTGGAAAAGCTTGAATTTGATAAGATTAGACAGCAATTAGCCTCTCGGGCATACTCGGAGGGTGGGCGGCAGCTTGCTCTAGAGATTCAGCCGATCAGCGGTCTTCAAGAAGTGCAAGCTAGATTGGATGAAACCCAGGAGGCGATGGAACTACTGCATTACGGTGAACCGGCTTTCTTAAGTTCCCTTAAACCGGTGGAAAAGCAGTTGGGTAAAGCGAGAATCAATGGCATACTTTCTTCCTCCGAACTACTGGAGGTATACTGCCTGCTGCGGGTTTCGAGACTGGCTTTAAAATATACCGGTGGTGCTTCTGCGCGGTTAATAAAGACAATTGCAGCAGATATTAAGGACAATCCGACATTAGAGAAAGAGCTTTTGGATGCTATTGATGAAGACGGAACTCTCAGAGACGATGCTTCTCCTGCTCTTAGAAGCATTAGAAAGCAAGTGGAAACAGCACGCCAGCGCATTAAAGATTACCTGCAGAATTTCATTCGCTCAGGCAACAACCAAAGCCTGCTGCAGGATGCATTGATAACTGAGCGGGCGGGGCGCTATGTGGTGCCGGTAAAACAGGAGCATCGTCAAAGCGTAAAAGGAATTGTCCATGATGAGTCGGCCAGTGGAGCAACTGTTTTTATTGAGCCCTTGGCGGTGGTGGAACAAAATAATAAAATAAAGAGCCTGGAAATCGAAGAAAAGCGGGAAGTGGAACGTATTTTACGTGATCTAAGTTCCGCCGTGGCTGTTTCTGCTCAGGATTTAATATTGAACCTGAAAGTATTAGCTTATCTGGATATGCTATTTGCCCGAGCGCATTTGGCATTTGACATGAATGCCTTTCGGCCGGAGGTCAACGATGGGGGAAGGATTGAAATCAGCCGGGCTCGGCATCCCCTTTTAGGGGATCAAGCCGTACCTATTAATGTAGTCTTGGG
Organism: Syntrophomonas sp.; assembly: GCA_028693695.1. Classification (GTDB taxonomy): domain Bacteria; phylum Bacillota; class Syntrophomonadia; order Syntrophomonadales; family Syntrophomonadaceae; genus PHAA01. The sequence continues at coordinate 1,247 of JAQUUV010000145.1, read as the reverse complement.
AAAAGGATTTGATATTCTGGTTATAACGGGGCCCAATACCGGCGGCAAAACGGTAGTATTAAAAACCATCGGCCTTTTAACAATCATGGCCATGTGTGGCCTTTATATACCAGCTCGTGAGAAGAGTCAGATATCGGTATTCAAAAACATATTTGTTGATATAGGTGATGAACAAAGTATAGAGCAATCTCTGAGTACCTTTTCATCACATTTGAAAAACATTGTTCATATTTTAGATAACTTTGATGACCATTCTTTGGTGTTGTTGGATGAGTTGGGTGCGGGTACTGACCCGGTTGAAGGTGCGGCTCTAGCTCGGGCAATTCTCGAAACGATGAAAAAAAGGCAAGCTCGGGTTGTAATTACAACTCATCAGAGTGAATTGAAGACTTTCGCCTACCAGAATGCACGGGTGGAAAATGCCTGCGTTGAATTTAATCCCGTAACGTTGAGGCCCACTTATGAATTGACCATTGGTACTCCAGGGCAGAGCAATGCCTTTGAAATTGCTCTGCGTCTGGGGCTGAAAGAGTCATTAGTGCAAAAGGCTCGTGAACTGGTTCCTGAAAGAGAAATGGAAATTGGTAATATGATTCGTCAATTGAAGGAAAGCCGCTACCATTTCGATATTAGCAGCCAGGAATTGGAGGAAGGGCAGAGGAATTTGGCTCTGGAGAGAGAATTGTTGGAGAGTGAAAAGAATCGGCTTTATCAGGAACAATCTAATGTGTTGCAGCGGGCTAAACAGGAAGCGGATAGTTATGTGCGGCGGATTAAACGAGAGGCTAACGAAGCTATAGATGAACTTAAGGACTTACTGAAGGAGAAAGACCAGCCACCCAAATGGCACGAAGTTGAGAAAAAGAGCAAAAAGGTCAAGGACTTGCGGGTATCCATGTCCATTGAGGGCGATACGCAGCTTGAACAGGATATAAAAGCCGGGGATTATGTGCTGGTAAAGAGCATCAATCAATCAGGATATGTGCTGGAGGGGCCAAATACCCAGGGAGACGTGGTGGTACAGATCGGGAGTGTCAAGCTAACCGTTGACAAGGATCAACTCCAGCTTAGTACATTAGTAGAGGAAAAGAAGATTCAGCGGAGAAACGAGTCTTTCCTGGATAAGGCTAAGCATATTTCACCTGAAATTGACCTGAGAGGACAATATGCTGATGATGCCCTGAATGAACTGGATAAATATTTGGAAGATGCTAATCTGGTAGGATTAAGTCAGGTACAGATCATTC
>JAQUUV010000144.1 GCA_028693695.1 Syntrophomonas sp. | reverse complement strand
TGGCTACGCCTTCCATTAAAGCATACATACCTTCGTTCAGCATGGGGATCAAAAGACGGTTTACAATAAAGCCAGGAGCTTCATTGATTTCAACTGGAGCTTTACCCAGCTTAGTGGTAAGTTCCTTGATTGCATCATAAGTGGCCTGACTGGTGGAAGCTCCACGGATGATTTCAACTAATTTCATAGCTGGTACGGGATTGAAGAAATGCATACCAATCATCTTGTCAGGTCTGCCAGAAGCAGCACCGATTTCGGTAATACTTAGGGCTGAAGTATTGGAAGCCAAAATGCACTCGGGCTTACAAATTTCATTCAACTCTTTGAATATACTTTTCTTAATTTCCATAACTTCAATAGCAGCTTCAATTACGAGATCACAATCCTTAGCATCTGCCATGTCAATGGTGCCTACGATTTTCGCCATTACAGCATCTTTCGCAGCGGCTTCCATCTTCCCTTTGTCTACCATTTTGGCCAATTTCTTGTCAATACCTTTGATACCCTTGTCAACAAACTCCGTTTTGATATCCCGTAAAACTACATCAAAACCGGACTGAGCGAGTACCTGTACAATTCCCGCTCCCATAGTACCTGCACCAAGTACCATTACCTTCATAATTAATTCCTCCTCCAAATAATCTGATAATTTTTTTGTCTTCTAATTTCTCTACATTACAGTCCTCAATAGAGAAAATTCGATATCGACTTCTAAATTCCTTCTTTATATTGCTATTTATTTCACAAAATTTTTTATCTTATCAATTTTTCAATTTCTTTATTTTTAACTTCCTATAATACTTTGGCCAGACCGCTATAAACGCGCCCGTGAGGTGTATCTACAGTAACCAGCATATCATTTTCTAATATACGAGTAGCATCACGGGCTCCCACGACCACCTGGATTCCCATGTTAAGACCCATTATAGCCGCATCGGAGGTTAATCCTCCCTCCTCCGCAATCAGGGCCACCACCCGCTCCAAGTAGTTAGCGTAGGCACTATGAGCACCGCGGCAAACTAAGACATCCCCGACCTGGATTTTCTCCAGATCTTCATCCCCCATTATAACTCGCACCTTGCCGCTGACCGGTTTTGCACCAATGCCCATTCCTTGCACCAATATATCCCCTACTACGTGGACTTTTAAGAGGTTGGTACTCCCCGTAAAACCGGAAGGGCTTCCTGCCGTCAAAACCACCATATCGCCTTTCTTTATATAGCCTATTTCCAGACACCGAGCCAGCGATTCCTCAAATAATTCATCGGTTCCCTTAGTCTCTTGGGTAAGAACCGGGTGAACTCCCCAGACCATAACTAGCTTATTCATGACCTTTCGATCTGGGGTAACCGCTATAATATCAGCCTCTGGGCGGTATTTAGATACCATCCGCGCTGTTGTCCCGATGCTGGTAGCGGTAATGATAGACGAAATACCTAGTCTGGCCGCCGTCGCACAGGTCGCATAACTGATTGCATCAGTGACTGATGCGGTTCCCTGCAAGCGCTTACTCCTTAAAATTTCCTGATAGGGCAGAACCTCCTCAGCTCTTTTAGCTATCCTGGCCATGGTTTCAACCGCCTCCACCGGATATTTCCCGGCCGCAGTTTCCCCGGACAGCATGATCGCATCCGCTCCGTCAAAAATTGCATTGGCTACATCTGAAACCTCAGCTCGCGTAGGCCGAGGGTTGTTGATCATGGAATCCAGCATCTGGGTAGCTATAATAACCACTTTGCCGGCCAGGTTACATTTTTCAATGATGATCTTCTGCACCAGGGGAACCTCCTCGGCAGGAATCTCAACCCCCAAATCCCCTCGGGCCACCATAACTCCGTCGGCTACCTTGATAATTTCATCCAGATTGTCTACCCCACCCTGGCTCTCGATCTTGGCTATTATATCAATATGCGCATCCCGCGACTCCAGTATGCGCCTAATATCCCACACATCCTGGGCATTTCTAACAAAAGAAGCGGCAATAAAATCCAGCCCTTCATCGATGCCAAAATGAATATCTGCTACATCCTTTTCACTAAGAAAACACATGTTTATCCTTACCCCGGGCACATTAACTCCCTTTTTCTCGCCCAGTTCTCCGCCGTTAATTACCCTGCAGATAATATCTGTGGCTGTGGTCTCCTCCACCAGCAGGTTTATTAGCCCATCGGAAAGCAGTATAGATGTTCCCGGCTTTACCTCAACGGGCAGTTGAGGATAGCTTACCCCCACTTCATTTTCATCGCCTGGTACGGGACGGGTGGTCAAAACAAAAGTCTGTCCGGCCTGCAGTTTCACTTTCTTATTCTGCAGCTTACCCGTTCGTATCTCTGGTCCCTTGGTATCCAGCATAATTGCCAGGGGCCGATCCATTTCATTAGCAACCTGGCGTATATTATCAATTCTTTTCTTATGTTCGGCATGTTCCCCATGGGAGAAATTCAGCCGCGCTACATTCATCCCATTGTGAATCAGTTGGCTCAGCTTATCTTTATCTTCACTGGCCGGCCCGATCGTACAGATAATTTTTGTCTTGCGCATATTTCACCTCATATCGAAAGCATTCTGGCAATCTCATACATTTCTAGTTCAGGTATCCGCTTCCCATTAACCACTTTCTCCAAGGGGATGGAAAAAATCCTATTCCCCTCACCTGCTACCATGACATTCCGTTCACCCTGACATATAGAATCTACCGCATGTTTACCCATTCTGGAAGCCAAAATTCGATCTACTGCGGTGGGTGTACCACCCCGCTGTATATGTCCCAGGATGCTGACCCGGGTATCGTGTCCGGTCTCTTCCTGTATTTTATCCCGCAGTTCCATCGCCGGATAAACACCTTCGGCTACAATTATAATGCTGTGCAGTTTACCTCTTTCAATACCTTGATTAATCTTCTCGATAACCTGAGTAAGGTCAGGTTCAATCTCAGGAATCAATACTGATTCCGCCCCCCCAGCAACCCCGGCCGCCAGAGCAATCTCACCGCAGTCCCGACCCATAACCTCTATAACAAAAATTCGGCCATGACTACTAGCGGTATCCCGCAGTCTGTTGATGGCCTCCAAGACTGTGTTCACCGCTGTATCAAAGCCGATTGAGGCTGTATATGGCACATCATTGTCAATCGTGGCCGGTATGCCTATCACATTTATTCCCAGTTGGCAAAACTCATAGCCCCCACTCAGGCTGCCATTTCCCCCTATGATAACCAGATTCTCAATGCCCAGATCACCGAGCAAGCCACTCGCCTTTTCTCTTCCGTCTAAGGTTCTAAACCGCTCGGAACGGGAAGTCTGTAAAATAGTTCCACCCCGGTGAATAATGTCAGCTACCGAACCCGCAGTCATCTGCTCAATTTCTCCATTAATAAGCCCCTCAAAACCCTGGTGAACCCCAAAAACCTCAACCCCTCTGTAGACAGCGGAACGAACTACCGCCCGAATCGTAGCATTCATGCCGGACGCATCTCCGCCACTGGTTAAAACTGCCAGTCTTTGCAACGGGTCACCCCCAATTATTGTCGCTTGATTCCCTCACTCATAGTTGTTCCATAACGGTGAACAATTTCCGCATTACCTCTGATTTTTATGGCCGAGGTATGTTCCGTAAACTGAACCACCAGAATTTCTCCACGATCCAGCTTTTCTGTGTGGTGGAATTTAGTGTCCATTCCTCGGGTAAGGCCAATTATGGTTACCCCATTCTCCAATGCCTTAATTACAATATAATCTTCTCCCAAATAGGCCTCGTTCATGCATTTCTCCTCCTAGTTAAACCATACATTATTCTTGCCGTACATCTGAATCAGTTGTTTCTTCAAATCCAGCTTGCTATCTACATCGAACTTTTCATCCAGAACCAGGATTTTTTTGTTTGGCAGGTGCAAACACACCTCCATTTCACCCGGGTACTTAGCTAGGGTCTTTACTAATTCTTTTTTTCCCTCCTGATCCGTTTTCTCATAAGGCAAACGGATATGCAGTTCCTTTAAAGTGCTACTTAGTTCAAATACCCGGCGCAGCGTTATTTTGGCCTGTTCATCACGCCGGTCTACAAATCCTTCTATTATAATTGGAGTATCCGGTATAATGTTATTAATAAATTGTCGGTAAGCTGACGGGAAAATCATCACCTCAATACGCCCGCTCAAATCTTCCAGATGGAAACGCGCATAAGGATCACCTTTACGACTAATTTTTTTGCTCAAATTAACCGGTATGCCTGCCAGTCGCACATACTCTTCGCTACTCTCTTTCTCCAGAGATGCAATTTCGTCCGTGACCACTAATTCAATGGTTTGCCGATATGAATCGAGCGGATTAGCCGATACATAAAAACCTAGAACCTCCTTCTCCCGGCTCAACCTATCCCGGTTCTCCCATTCACCGGTTACAATAAGCTTCGGCTCTTCCACCATGCTGGCAGTATCTCCGAAAAGTGACATCTGGTTCCCGTTATCAGCCTGTTTAATCCGGGAAGCTAAACTTATAGACTCATCCATAATGGAAATAGTCTGTTTCCGGGTCTTACCCAGAGAATCAAAGCAACCCGCAACGATAAGATTTTCCACCATGCGTTTGTTAATCTGGGACAAATCTATTCGTTGGCAGAAATCAAAAAAGGACTTGAATTTGCCTTCTCTGCGCGCTTCCACAATGGTTTTTACTGCATTCACGCCTACATTTTTGATTGCTCCCAGTCCAAAGCGAATCCCTCCAGCACCTACAGTGAAATTCTCAAAACTCTCATTGATATCCGGGGCTAGGATAGCTATCCCCATTTTCCGGCATTCCCTAATATAAAATACTACCCGTTCCTGATGATCTATGACACTGCTTAAAAAGGCACACATATATTCCACGGGATAATGAGTCTTGAGATATGCAGTCTGATAAGAAATCATTGCATACGCGGCGGAATGACTTTTATTAAAACCATAACCGGCAAAACTCTCCATAAGATCAAACAGGCGAGTGGAAACATCCTGGCCAATTTCGTTTTGAAGCGCCCCCTGGACGAACTTATTCCGCATAGCCGCAATTTCGCTAGCCTTCTTTTTACCCATCGCGCGCCTTAGCACGTCGGCCTCACCCATAGTGAAATTAGCCAAATCACTAGCTACCCGCATTACCTGTTCCTGGTAGAGAATAACCCCATAGGTTTCCTTTAATATGTTTTCCAGGAGGGGGTGGATGTACTCCAATTTCTGACGTCCATGCTTGCGGTTGATAAAATCCTCCACCATGCCGCTGCCCAAAGGCCCGGGACGGTATAGAGCGATGATTGCGATCAGATCCTCGAAACGATTAGGCTTCATCTCGCTCAATATCCGTCTTAAACCATCACTCTCCAATTGAAAAACGCCGATGGTATTAGCGGATTGAAGAAGCTCATAAACTTTCTCGTCTTCCAGCGGTAAATTATCTAAATCTAAGGTCAGACCATGTGTTTTTTTAATTATCTCCACTGCCCGGGCTAAAACCGTAAGAGTTCTCAAGCCCAGAATATCCATTTTGAGCAAGCCAATGTCCTCTACCGTTTCCTTGGCAAACTGGGTTATAACGTGTCCATCAGTGGTTTTCTGTAAAGGTAAGAGCGAACTCAATGATTCCCGGCCAATTACTACTCCGGCCGCATGAACGGAGGCATGCCGGGGCATACCTTCAATCGCCCGCGCTATATCAATAATTGTGCGCGTATCATAATCATTGGC
>JAQUUV010000143.1 GCA_028693695.1 Syntrophomonas sp. | reverse complement strand
TTAGACCCGAAAGGGTCTCTTTTTTTGGCGGACGGGCGGGCGTATAATTAACAAAATAGGATAAATATGTGAAAAAATAAATTGTATGGGTGTGTATATATATTTATACATATCGAAAAGATAAATAAGAAGCGAAAATACAATCTGATGGGGAGAAGGTGAATATTAAAAGCCTGGTACGAAAGTCTATTTTAATGTTTTTTTAATGATTAACAAAAACTGGTTTTAGATTGAATTGGGGTGAAGTATTAAATGAGTACAAGAATTGATCAGGCCACAACCGAAATATATGAGGGGATAGATAGTATTCCCGAGGAACTTATAAATAGTACTACAAAAATTCTGAATTACGCTGACATATCTCAAGAACGTGCTTTTATATTTAAGATTAATCTCGAAAAGTATAGAAATTTGGCAAATAATTCTTTGGTAGACCAGGAAGCCTTAAAAATCAGAGATGCAATCAGTTCCGACTTTTTCGAAATTTATAGTTCGGTACTAAGAAAAGTAACTCTTGAAAATAACCCTAGCCGGCTATACAAGATGTTTCTTAGATATGCATATATGGACGAAAAACTTTTAGAACCCAAACAAGTCATTGATCTTTATGAGATGGTCGAAAAACCAGTCACTCAGGTACAATGTTCAATTTATTATATTAAAGACTGGCTGGAAAAAATCTTAAATAAAGAAGAAGAACCTTCTGTTAATGAATTTGGTTTAGATTATTATGAAGTTTTTAGGGAAAAGAAGAAGCGCGGAGAGCTTTATGATAAGGATAAAAATGGATATGACAATAACGCAGATGGCAGGCTTGGCCATGAAATGAACAATCTTTTTAATATCGGCCAGAGGCTTTGTTGTGGTCAAATAAGCCGATATTTTCCAATACTCCATAGTAGAATGATAAGTAAGGAATTATCGAAAGCTTTGGTTACATATGAGATGATTGCAGAAAGCCTAAATAGGATTTTAGAGATAGATTTCTCTGCTTTTCACCGGGAAATTGTTTACAACTTACCAGAAAAAGGGATAAAAAAAGAGCTGATAATGAAATCAGTTCTGCCTGATTTAATTTTAATGCCGACATTTGGCTCCCGGGCAGTAATGTGGCAGGAAATAACGGGTAGAGTAAAAAGCTCCCCAGGTCGTTTTATTTTTCCAATTTTTACTGATGAGGATTTGGATAATTCGATGATAGAGGTAGTAGCAAGATTTCGATGGGATTTATCAAAAAACATGTTCAGTTATGCTCGAAATGGTGAGAACCAAGGTTCCTTAACGGCTGATTATAGTAATTACTTGCAGTTTTATAAGAAAAATGGGGAATTATCAAACGATGCCAAGGAGAAAATCAAGACGCAAGTCGCTAAATATCGAAATAATGTTAGAGAAATATTTGCATCGGATTACCATACCTGGATTAATTATGAATCCAAAGGCTTAATTCGCCTGAATAAAGTGGCTAGAGAGATATTTTTCAAATATTGCCCTTTTTCAAAAACAATTCGGGCCAACTTGGAAAAACATCCTTTATATAATCAATACATTGTTAAATATGAAGGATCGCGAATTAAACACCATAAGGTAATTCAGGCTCATTATTCTCAACTAGTCAAGTCAAATGCTCCTCTCGATGCCGAATTGGAAGGTAATCTGGCATTTTATAATATGTAAATGCGACACGGGGACGGTTCTCGTGTCGCAACTGTCGCACTGTTCAGGTTTTTTGGCTATAGCTTATCTTGTTTAGGAATTATTTGCGGTTCTGCTTTTGATTTCAAGTACTCTGCCCAATCATACAGCGGAGAATACCAAAGAACCGCAGTGGCAAATTCAATGGTTCCCAGAACCCCACTTACAGTAGCACACCATCCGGTAATTAATTCGCTGCCTGAAAGGAAGAAAAAACAAAAAGCAAAAATATAACGGGCTATAACTCCATCTCTAGTGAGCAATATTATCCCTCTTTCCTTGTGTTTATTATGAATGACAAGGATTTTGTTAATTAGGAAGGTAGACTATCCTTGTGGTTTTAGTATTATTAAGCAGGCAGATTATAATGTGTTGAGCAAGCTGTTAACATATGGGAGCAGAAAAATGTGCCAATGTTCCCAGACATTATCTATTTCTGAAATTGATTTAATTATCAAAGCTACAGGAAGCCCCAAGGTTCAAGAAATAATTGAAACCAACAAAGGGAAAGAAGCAGTGGTAGTTGATGCAGGTTGTGAGGAAAGTATTCATATCCAAGTAAGACCTGAAAGGGACTTATTTGATTTTCGGTATTGGTCTAAAGGGTATTTACTACATAAGCCTGTGATATAATAATTAATGGTAATAAGATCTAGGAGGTCAAAAATTATGGATGATAATAATAAAGGCTTAGAAATAATGCGCCAACTTATCGAAAAGAAGAAGGAAAAGAGCGCATCCCAGGGCAGCATGAAGCGTGGGCCGGAGGATCGTTTCGGCACCAGCAGCCCCGGCAATAAGAAGCAGAAAAAAGGTGGTCTTCCACCTAAGTAAACTAAATACGTTGGATCTTTTTGAAGGATGTCAAACAGGGGGAAGGTTCTATCGACCCTCTGTTTGTGATATTTGGCGAGCAAACATATGCCGAAGATGAAAGGGAGTATTATCTCTGGAACAGATATTAAACCGGATCGTTGCAGAAGCAAATATATCTATCAAACAAATAAAGGCGGTAGCTCGATTATTAGATGATAGTAATACCGTTCCGTTTATTGCTCGTTATCGCAAAGAGGTTACCGGAGGACTTGACGAGAACGAAATTCGTTTAATCGAAGAACGTTTAAAATTCCACCGTAACCTGGAGCAAAGGAAAGAAGAAGTAATACGTCTTATCGATGGGCAGGGTAAGCTCACCGATGATTTGGTGATGCAAATTAACAAGGCTGTAAAAATCATCGAGATCGATGACATCTATCTCCCCTTTCGGCAAAAACGAAAAACCCGGGCATCAATGGCTCGTGATAAAGGGCTTCAAGCTTTAGCTGACTACCTACTTTCTTTCCCTGCCAAAGGGAATATTGAGGAGGAAGCAGCACAGTATCTCTCCGATCAGGTTCTCACCATTGAAGTCGCCTTACAGGGCGCTATGGATATTATTGCCGAGCAAGTGTCGGAAGACGCAACAGCAAGGCGTTGGATACGAGAATACAGCCGCAAACAGGGCATACTCGTTGTTAGCACCAAAGACGTCAAGAAGGAATCACCTTACCGGATGTATTATGATTACCAGGAAGCGGTGAGTAAGATTCCTCCGCACCGTATACTGGCTATTAACCGGGGTGAAAGAGAAGAAATACTCAAAGTCTCGGTCTCCGTTGGGGTTGAAAAAATTGTCGACTATTTAATTAGACTCTATGTGAAACCCGGTATCACCGCTTTTTATGTCACAGAAGCCATAGATGACAGTTATTCCAGGCTCATTAAGCCATCAATCGAGCGGGATCTAAGAAATGAACTAAGTGAAAAAGCGGAAGTACACGCTATAAATATCTTTGCCAAGAACCTTGGTAATCTTCTCCTGCAACCTCCAATTAAAGGGCAGGTTATTCTAGGTTTAGACCCAGCTTACCGAACTGGCTGCAAATGGACGGTAGTGGATGAAACTGGGAAAATGCTGGAGGTGGGAGTGGTTTACCCAACGCCACCCCAAAGGAAAGTCGCAGAGGCAGAGGAAATTCTTAATAAACGAATTAAAAAGTACAACGTAACCGCCATTGCAATCGGCAATGGTACGGCTTCCAGGGAAACTGAGCAGTTTGTAGCAACCATGATTAAGAACCAGAATCTACAAATACCCTATACTATCGTTAGCGAAGCCGGGGCCAGTGTCTATTCAGCTTCCAAGCTGGCTGGCCAAGAATTTCCTAAACTGGATGTGGCGGAACGGAGCGCCATATCCATAGCCCGGCGGGTGCAGGACCCTTTAGCGGAACTGGTGAAAATTGAGCCCAAGGCAATCGGGGTAGGACAATATCAGCATGACCTTCCTCAGAAAAAATTGGACGAGAACCTGACCGCAGTTGTAGAATCAGCTGTAAACAGGGTAGGCGTAGACCTTAACACTGCTTCAGCGTCTCTACTATCCTATGTTTCAGGGCTTTCTTCTACTGTGGCTAACAATATTGTAGAATACCGTGATACCAACGGCAAATTTAAGAACCGCAGACAATTACTGAAGGTTGCCAAGTTAGGCCCCAAGTCATTTCAGCAGGCTGCCGGGTTCCTGCGTATCTATGAAGGGGGCGCCATTATTGGCGACCACAAGGGAGCATCGGTGGTGCCCGCAGGGTTAAACCCACTGGATGCCACAGCCATCCACCCGGAATCATATGATTTGGCGATGAAGGTACTTGAAGTTGCCGCAGCAATCACGGCCGAAATCGGGCAAGCTTCATTGGCGGCGAAACTGGGAGCCTTAGACATAAAAATGTTGGCCTCAAGCCTGGGCGCAGGAGAGCCAACCCTAAGAGATGTGATTGACTGTTTGCTAAAGCCGCATCGTGATCCACGAGAGGATTTACCTCTACCCATTTTCAGGACTGATGTACTAAGCATCGAAGACCTGGCTACAGGCATGTCCCTAACCGGGACAGTAAGAAACGTAGTAGACTTCGGAGCCTTCGTGGATATCGGGGTGAAGAACGATGGATTAGTACACCTGTCTGAGCTGGCCGATCGTTATATTCGCCATCCTATGGAAGTGGTATCGGTTGGAGATGTAGTAACAGTACGGGTATTGTCGGTTGACCGAGAACGAGGAAAAGTGGCATTGTCGATGAAGTCTAATTAGATTGCCAGGCTGATGACAGAAGTGAAGATCAAGGCATGAGAAAAGCCCGTGATTCGATTTTGTCAACGGTCTGAGAGGAAACAGGAGGACTGCCCTCCTGTTTTCATCAAGGTCAGTTTAAATCGGGAGTATTGGGGAAAAAACCATATTATCCAGGGATTTACCGTCTGATTTGTCTTCCCGCCTTTCATAACTCATGCATAGGGTCTCGTCTTCTGCTATGCCAGTAGAGGCGTTGGTACAGGCACCAACCTGGATATTGGAAAGAGTACATTTACTGTCATTAAAATGCTTGCAACTGCTGACGTTACAACCAATAGCCTGATTCCCATTCATTTCACTCATTCAGAAACCTCCCTATATTTTTTATAGTTTGTGAGCTTTTCTGAAATTTATTCGGAATTACCGGCAACTCCCCCGGAGACAATGAATGTCATCATATCAGCACTGTTAGAATCCAAGGGCTGTACATGACCACGGGGAAAAATCAGCAGCTGTCCTGCAAAATTATAGGACTGAGGAACATAGACGGCTACATAATCATCCAGGCCGAAATTGCTGAGGGATTCACAGGTGATAAAGCCCATGACATGAGCGTGGCTCTCATCTGAGAGCTTTACCAGTACCGGTTTGTTAAAGCTCTTTTTATCACCGACAAAGGCATTCAGTAAATCCTTTACTGATCCGTAGAGAAGCTTCACGAGAGGAAGACGGTTGAGCAGATTATCCAATAATATAAAAAGCTTCTTGGTAAGGAAGTTGGATACCAGAAAACCTACCAGGATAAGCAGAAGAATGGTGGCAACAAAGCCTACACCCGGCACCACACCCACTCCAGGAAGGGGTATTTTTAAAAGCCCATCGATTTTTACAAATACAATGTAAAAGATGTAAAGGGT
>JAQUUV010000142.1 GCA_028693695.1 Syntrophomonas sp. | reverse complement strand
TTCCTCCGGAAGTAAGGGAATTGTACAAGAAGTGGAGGCCATCTCCCTTGTGTAGAGCCCGTGGGTTGGAGAAGGCTTTGGATACACCCTGTCGCATCTATTATAAATATGAAGGCGTTAGCCCGGTTGGAAGCCATAAACTGAATTCGGCACTACCGCAGGCTTTTTATAATAAGATTGAGGGTATCAAACGACTCACCACGGAAACCGGAGCAGGACAGTGGGGAACGGCTTTGGCCTTGGCATGTAAGCTTTTTGATTTGGAATGCATGATATATATGGTGCGTGTGAGTTATAACCAGAAGCCCTACCGGAGGGTGGCTATGGAATTATATGGCGGTAAATGTGTGCCTAGTCCCAGCAATCTCACCGAGTCCGGAAGGGTCGAGTTGGCAAAGAATCCGGATGCCAATGGAACCTTGGCTATTGCGATCAGTGAAGCGGTGGAAGATGCTCTTAAACGGGAAGATACCCATTATTCGTTAGGCAGCGTGTTAAACCATGTTTGTTTACATCAAACTATTATCGGCCAGGAGGTAAAGCTGCAAATGGAGATGGCGGATGATTACCCCGACGTTGTTATCGGCTGTTGCGGAGGCGGCAGTAATTTTGCCGGAATTGCCTTGCCATTTATTCCTGACAAACTAGCCGGGAAAAAAGTACGACTGCTGGCGGTTGAACCGGCAGCCTGTCCAAGCTTGACTAAAGGAGTATTTGCTTACGATTATGGCGATGTAGCCGGATTTACGCCGCTCTTGAAAATGTATACTCTAGGGCATGATTTTAACCCGGCCGGAATTCATGCGGGTGGCTTGAGATATCACGGTGATTCACCCCTGGTAAGTCAGCTCTACCATGATGAACTATTTGAAGCAACAGCGGTTATGCAGAATGGCATCTTTGAAGCTGCTCTGCTTTTTGCTCAGACTGAAGGTATAGTGCCTGCTCCGGAGTCTGCTCATGCTATCCGGGCAGGTATTGACGAAGCTTTGAAGGGCAAGGCAGAAGGAGTTTCCAGGTCAATAGTAATTAACATTAGTGGGCATGGTCATTTGGATTTAAATGCTTATGACAACTATCTTATGGGCAATACTGAGGATGTAGAGCTTAACGATACTCAAATTCAGGCCAGCTTAAAAACTCTGCCTATCATATAATGAAAATATTATGGTGAATCTAAAATTTGTCCCGGATATCTGCTGCAGATATCCGGGTTTTCCTTATCGTTTTATACTAGGGGTAATTAAATGATGAATGATACGTTTAAGCGTTTAGCAATGATTGCCGATATGGTCATTAAGGGTGAAAAAGCCGCTGACATAGGGGCGGATCATGCATTGCTTCCAATTTACCTGATAGAGAATCATATGGTCCCCCATGTTATTATTGGCGAACTGGGAGATGGCCCATACAGGAGAGCATGTAAAGCGGTGCAAGCGAGTTCTGTCAACAATAGTATCGACCTTCGCCAGGGAAACGGTCTGCAGGTTTTGGACTATGGCGAGGTTAAGAGCGTGATTCTGGCTGGTATGGGTGGTGATACGATGGTAGATATTCTAGCTTATGATTGGGATAAAGCAGCCAGTTTTCGGCGTTTTGTTTTTCAACCTATGACTAAAGTCCAGACATTGCGGCGGCGATTGGCCAGCCAGGGATGGGTTATTGAAGAAGAGCGTTTAGGCTTGGAAAATGGACGTTTCTTTCAGGTTATTGCCAGCCGGCCCGCGAACTGTCCATACACTTTAACAGATCTGGAAATGGAGATAGGTGCGGCTATCTTAAGGGCTGACGATGAATTGAAAAAGGGATTTATTCAGCTACATATGCAAAAATATAAACGGATATACGAAGATCTCATGGGTTCTCCCTTACACCGGAACCGATTGTTGGCAGAGGATTATAAGGGGAAAATCGAACGATTGGAGGAGATACTGGGTGCAAGTCAAAGTTAGAGACATTGTGAAAATTATGGAATCTTTTTTCCCCGTATATCTCGCGGAAAGCTGGGATAATGTCGGCCTGCAAATCGGATCTTATAGCGCTCCGGTCAGCAAGGTACTGGTGGCTCTTGATCTGGATAAGGAAGTACTACAGTATGCCCTGGATCAAAAGGCAGATATGATTATCACCCACCATCCTTTGTTTTTCACCGGGATAAAATCTATAGATTATGAACAGTCTCAGGGGAGCTTGCTGAAGGGAATTATTGAGGCTGGAATTACCGTTTATGCGGCCCACACCAACCTGGACGCGGGGGAGCGAGGGCTGAATCAGATACTGGCGGAACGCATTGGTTTGCAGGATATCAAACCTCTGGACAAAGGCCACAGGGAGGCTCTTTATAAGCTGGTGGTATATGTTCCTATCGGGCATGAAGAAGCTGTGCGGCAGGCTATTAATGGTGCGGGAGCTGGACATTTGGGGCGGTATGCGGATTGTAGCTTTAGAAGCAAAGGAACCGGCTTATTTCGACCTTTGGAAGGGAGCAGGCCATTTATAGGGCAGGAGGGACTTCTGGAAGAGGTAGAAGAGTACCGACTGGAAACAGTGGTGACACAGCACAGGCTAGGAAAGGTCTTACAGGAAATGCTAAAGGCCCATCCCTATGAGGAAGTAGCTTATGATGTTTATCTGCTGGAAAACCGGGGTTCGGTATTTAGCCTGGGTAGAACGGGTAAACTTGCCCAGGAGATGAGTCTACAAGAATTTTGCACCCAGGTGAAAATGAACTTGGGATTAGAATTCTTGAGAGTAGTAGGGGATATGAACCAGCCAGTCAAGAAAATAGCGGTAGTTAGCGGTGCAGGAGCCAGCTTTATGAGTAAAGCTCGGAGCCACAAATGTGATGTTCTATTAACCGGGGATTTAAAATATCATGAAGCAAAGGATGCTGAGTCTATGGGTCTGGCTGTGATTGATGCCGGGCATCAGGGAACTGAGCGCATAATGGCGAATTACCTGCGGGATCTTCTAAACGAAGAAAATATAAAGCAGGGATTGGAACTGGAGGTAATTTCAATAAATGGACGGGAATGTATCGTAACCGTTAAATTATAATAAAATAAGGAAAATTAGGGCTGATTGCAAAAATATTTTTAAGAAACTGGGAGGAATTTCTTTAATACTGTTGAATGTTAAGGTATGATTAGTAGGATATGGGAAATGAGGAATTATGAATGCTGAGGATTAGTATTAGCAGTCTAAAACCCGGGGTTAAGCTGGGAAAAGACATCTATAGCTATGATGGCAAATTATTATTACCTAAAGATACTGTCATAAGTCAAGACCATCTGGATCAGTTTATGCGCCGCAACGTAACCGACGTATTTATCGTTGAGTCGACTGAAAGGCAACAGTCGGATAAGAGATTTGAAGACGTCTATATCGATTGTTTGGAATATGTTAAGGCGTTAATGATGCAGGCTAGGATGGGTCAAACCCTCGCATATAAGGAAATAAGCGATATCGTAGATATGCTGATGGTGCAGGTTTTTGATCAAAATGATCTTTTTCGGCAGATGCGTATCATGAAAAATAGAGATGAGTATATATTCACTCATTCGGTCAATGTAGCCCTGCTGTGTATTCTCATTGGCCGCTGGATGAAATGTGAAGATGACACAGTAAAGCAATTAGGTATTGCGGGGATACTGCACGATATTGGCAATATGCAGATACCTGATGTGATATTGAACAAACCAGGCAGGTTGTCGGGGGAGGAATTTGAACAAATCAAAAGACACCCCCTACTGGGTTACAACATGGTTAATGAGTACGAGTGGGTGAACGAATCCATTGCCAACGCAATTTTAATGCACCATGAAAGGGCGGATGGATCAGGTTATCCGTTGGGTATGAAAGGCTATAAAATAGATTTCTTTGCATCTGTAGTTGCGGTGGCTGATCTTTATGATGCGATTACATCTAGTCGCTCCTATTCGGCCAAGGCTTCTCCTTATACCGCAGTTGAGATATTATGGCAAGAATCGTTTGGTAAGTTAGACCCTAGGATAGCAAAAGTATTTTACGATAAAATCACTAATTTTTATGTAGGTAACGAAGTGATTTTATCAAACAATGAAAGGGGCGTTGTGGTGTTTGTGGATCCTTCCCAACCTACCCGGCCGATCGTGATGTGTGGTGATAAATTTTATAATTTAGCCTTGGAAAGATCATTGAGTATTTTAGATATGGTTGATTAAATTGGTTTTTCATTCCTCACTTAAAATGAATCCCGAAAAACAGGCATTAATTAGTATACTCATGTATAAAATTCATTTTTAATTGGCAGAATTAAAGTAAAGGAAAAGCTGAAATTAGGAGTAGATTAAAAAAATAAAAAAAAATTTGGAAATTATCAGCTTTTTAGAAGGATTTGCCGATTTAATGGGGAATGTAAGATAAGGTTAAAAAATTTTAAGGGAGGATTATGTCGTGAACAAATCGGAACTTGTAAAATCTCTAGCAGAGAAAGCGGGAATCACGCAAAAGGATGCTGCAAAAGCATTGGAAGCAATCACGGGAACTATCCAACAGGCACTGGCAAAGGGAGACAAGGTGCAGATTATCGGTTTTGGTAGCTTTGAAGTCCGCGACCGTAAGGAAAGAAAAGTTATTAGTCCAGCGACTGGACAGGAAATTACTGTTCCAGCTACTAAAGTTCCTGCATTCAAGCCCGGCAAATCCCTGAAGGAAGCTGTAGCACTTCCCAAGGCTCCTGTAAAACCAGCAGCCCCCGTAAAAGGCGCTAAAAAAGCCGCACCTAAGAAAAAGAAATAGTTTTACTTAAACTAAGCATGAAGATTAAAGGAGGTATACGTTGGTGTACCTCCTTTTTTTGCCTAATAGACTTTAGTTTCACTGCAAATGTGAGTCCTGCTAATTCTTAAGGTGTTCCCAGTGTTCAGCCAGTTCACGTAGTTCGGCCAAAGCAAGTCCTGGGTCTTCGGCATCAATGGAACCGCTCAGGCGGGCTAAATTCTCTTTAATGCCGTCTATGGCATCCATCTCAGCATGATACTGTACCTTGGGCACAGCTTTTTTCCAAGCCGAATCTAAACGGTCTAAATCTTCCCTAGCCTGGTCCCAATGAGCATTTTTTATATCGTTTTCAACTTGATTAATATAATCAGGGATATCATTTTTATCTGTCATTGAAGTTACGAAATAAATGCCTCCTTGCATAATGAAGACAAAGATAACCAGAGTAACTATAGGAACAACATAGGAAGCCAATTTTTTCACTATTAATACCTCCCGCTAAAGACTGATATATTGGGATGAGCTGTTTGTCTCTATTTTGCAGTGTCCTTGTATGTATCCAGGAATAGATTGCCCGAGCTATCTATGGCAGCCAAGAAGACTTCAGATACCTGGCGAATTCCCTTTTTTTCTAATTCCTGCTCCAACCACAGACGATCCACATTAGCCTGCTTAAGATTTTCATTTATTATAATACCGTCATAGATCAATTCGGTACTGAGCCCAGAAGTCTGGGTAGTAAGGTTCAAATCCCGGGGCGTGGCTGGAAGGAATTCAGGCTTTAATAGTACCGATACCTTGCCATCCGTCTCAACTACTGCGAACCCGACCTGGTTTAAGTCAAATATTCCTTTGTCTCTTAATTGATGCAGAACGTCGGCTAGGGTGTAACGTATTTTACGCATGGCGTCTTCCATGATCTGCCCATTCATAATTACTATGGTAGGTTCACCTATAATATATTTATCTGC
>JAQUUV010000141.1 GCA_028693695.1 Syntrophomonas sp. | reverse complement strand
GCAACCGGGTTACCTTCAAAGTCGGTAATTACCACGGAATCACTTTTTATTACTACAAACTCGTCATCCTCAATAATGTATACCCTTTTGGTTTTCCCTATAATGGCTGGTATGTCTGAGGCCAGATAGTTTTCACCTTCACCCAGTCCTACGATCATAGGGCTGGCTTTTTTGGCGGCAATTATTTTGTCGGGTTCATCAGCACATATCACCACGATGGCAAAGGAACCATACACATAAGTTAGGGCTTTACGAACGGCTTCCTCCAGAGAGCTACTATAATACTTTTCAATTAGATGAACCATTACTTCGGTATCTGTCTCAGAAACAAAATCATGACCCTCTAATATGAGTTGTTTGCGTAAGCCTGCGTAGTTTTCTATAATCCCGTTGTGCACCAGGGCAATGCGCCCACTGCAATCGGTGTGAGGGTGGGCATTAGCATCGCTGGGTACACCGTGGGTAGCCCAGCGAGTATGTCCAATGGAGAGACTAGCGGTCGGATACTCCCCCAGTACCTCGACCATCTCAGTAAGGCGGCCCTTTTTCTTGATTATTTCCACGTTTCCATCTTTATATATCGCGATACCCGCAGAATCATATCCACGGTATTCCAGTTTACTAAGACCATCTATTATTACCGGCACGGCATTACCGTTGCCTATATAACCCATAATTCCACACATATGAAAACCTCCGGTTAATTTGTCGCATTCCTATTTTCCACTAAGAATATTCGTTAATTATTATATTTATGGTCCACGTGTATAGCCCTTTATTACAAATATTACTATTCGTCTTTGTAACTACACTAACGGTTGTGACAACCGGGGGGCACCCGCCGAATCACTCGATAAACCCCCTCCTCGTCACCCGGCCTTCAACTAACGGCTCTGCCGGGTCAGGCGCTTAGAAGTATCGATTCTCCATTCCTCCTTTATTATGTTTTTTGTCTCACTCTTAACTCTCCTGGGCCTGCTTAATGGAATTGCTTATATCCGCTATCACCTCCTCAAGTAAATACTGCTGTGGTCCCTGCGCCATGATTCTAACCATGGGTTCGGTTCCCGAGGGCCTTACCACCAGTTTTCCCCATTCTCCCAGCTTTTCTTCCGCCCGGCTCATGGCAGCGGTCACCAGGGCATGGGATAGAATGGTGTCTTTATCTTCCATGGTGATATTAACCAAAATCTGGGGTTGCTTCTCCATCTCCCGTGCCAGTTGCGACAAAGGCAGCCCGGTTCTCTTCATAACCTCCACCAATTTCAGGGAGGTCAGAAGTCCGTCACCGGTAGTGGCATGGTCCATAAATATGATATGACCCGATTGCTCGCCACCTATGGCTGCTCCGATTTCTTTCATCTTTTCCAACACATAACGGTCGCCCACTTTGCAGCTTTCTACGTGTACGTTTTCTCTGCGCAGTGCAATATTGAGACCAATATTGCTCATAACAGTAGCTACAACTTTTGAAAGTTTGAGTTTACCTTGACGCTGCATATCCAGTGCACAGATCGCTATGAGGTGATCTCCATCAGTTTCATTGCCGCATTCGTCAATGGCTATACAACGATCAGCATCACCGTCATAAGCGATACCGATATCGGCTTTAAAATGTACTACCGCCCTTTTCAGCCCCTCAGTATAGGTAGAGCCGCAGCGGTCATTTATATTTACTCCATTGGGCTGGTTGTTAAGGGCAATAACCCTTGCCCCCATGCGGCTCCATAGCTTGGGGCCTGCTTTATAGGCTGCCCCGTTGGCGCAATCCACCACAATGGTAATATCATTCAACTTCTCCTGTCCAGTATAACAGGAAACCAGGAAATCCAGGTAACGGTTCAGAGCCTCTTCCACATCGTAAACTCGACCTATTTCTTCGCCTATGGGGCGGCTCAAATCCCTGGTTCCACCAACTACCAGCTTTTCTATCTCAGCTTCTAGTTCATCGGGCAGCTTATACCCATTGGGACCGAAGAACTTGATACCATTGTCTTGAACGGGATTATGGGAAGCGGATATGACAATCCCGCATGAAGCCTGATATTTTTCAGTTAAATAGGCTACGGCAGGGGTTGGTATTACCCCTACGGTCAAAACGTCGGCACCGGTGGAACATATTCCAGCTACCAAGGCAGCCTCCAACATATCTCCAGATATTCTGGTATCTTTGCCCACCATGATTCGGGGCCGTGAGCTAGTGTCCTGATTTGCTAGAACATAGCTGCCTGCTCTGCCCAAATTAAATGCCATTTCTGGCGTAAGTTCCACATTAGCTATACCCCTTACCCCATCCGTACCAAACAATGTCCCCACTCTATTTACCTCCAATAGTTAATTTTTTTACAGGGCACTCCCTCTGACCACTTGACTCTTCTTTATCTCCACCTGGGTGACTGGCCCCCGGTAATGAGAAATAATGCTCTCAGCCACCTTTAATCCATCCACAGCTGCACTCATGATGCCGCCAGCATAACCAGCTCCTTCACCACAGGGATATAGACCGGGTGTATTTACAGAGCAAAGACTCGCATCCCGTTCTATTCTTACTGGTGCGGAGGTGCGGGTCTCCACCCCGGTCATAACAGCCTGGTCGTTTATGAAACCAGGCGCGCGTACATTCCATGCCTTTATCCCCCTCCTCATTAGCTCGGCCAGTTCGCGAGGCAATAAGTTCCATAGGTTAGAGGGAGTAAGTCCAGGTGCATAACTGGCGATAGATCCTTCCAGGGAAAGACTAGGTTTATAATCTAAAAAGTCCTGCAGATACTGGGCAGGGGCATGATAGTTTTCACCCCCCATAATAAAGGCCTTTTCTTCTAATTCCTCCTGATACTTAATACCACCCAGGACTTCATCTTCCCAGTCTACTGGAGATACGGTCACCACTAATGCGCTGTTGGCAATGCCGCTATCCCGCTCGGAATAACTCATTCCGTTAATAACCAGCTTTCCCGGGGCGGATGAAGCAGCAATGACCGAGCCACCCGGGCACATGCAAAAAGTATAAAGCGACCTGCCAGTATTGCGATCCTGTAGAGTAAAATGATAATCAGCACTTGGTAACCGAGGATGACCTGCAAAATTACCATACTGTATCTGATCAATCACCGACTGGGGATGTTCAATGCGCAGTCCCACAGCAAAAGCCTTGGGGATGATTCTCACCCCTTTACGGTGCAACATTCGATAAACATCGCGAGCGCTATTGCCTATGGCCAAAACCAATAACGAGCAAGGTAATTCTTCATCATTATTTATTATTATGCTTTGTAGCAACCCATTGTTCATGTTTATATCTGTTAGGCAAGTTTCAAAGTAAAACTCTCCCCCCAGCCGGATGATCTCTTGCCGTATTCTCTTAACTGTGGCGCGAATCGCATCAGTTCCCAAATGGGGTTTCTTTAGGTACATTATATCTTCATTGGCTCCAAACTCCACAAAGGTTTTCAGTACATAATCCACCCTATCATCACCAATGCGGGTGGTTAGCTTACCATCTGAAAAAGTCCCAGCCCCACCTTCACCAAACTGTACATTGGAGCGCTCATTTAGATCCCCCACCTGCCAGAATTTGTCTACCTGCTGAATCCTACTATCCATATCCTGCCCTTGTTCTATTATCACCGGCCTGTAACCATTTCGAGCCAGGAGCAGGGCGCAAAAGAGCCCAGCCGGTCCAGAACCAACTACCACTGGTGAATGATCCAGCAAATTATCACCCGGTATAGGCGAAACTATAGTCTTATCTTCTACTAAGGATAAATCTGGCGATTCCAGCATTTCGTTGGATATAATTACGGCCCGAGCCAGCTCTACATCAACTGAGCAAATAAAATAGACCGTAGAGCGGCGCGCATCCACCGCTTTCTTAACCAGTTTTATAGAATCTATATTTTGGACATCTATTGCCAATCTCTGTGCCGCTAAATTCATTAAATCGCTGTCTTGAGAATCCAAACCTAGTCGTAATCCATGTATGCGAACCTTCATCACTGAACCCCTTTTACACCATTTTTTATAAGCTTTATATTAATAGTAATTCGGGCAGGAGAGACAACAATCCCTTCGGGCTGAACCACTTCCACAACCTGGGCAAAATCTTCCTGTTTACCGCCTATATCTATAGGCTTGGTGACTATTTCGGTCACTGCTTCCACCCGCATCTGATCACCCACAACTGTGATCTGGGCAGGATCGCTTTTTACTTCCCCCAGGCTGAAACCTTCAGCGGCTGTGCCGATGAGTTGAGGTTTTATAGGAAGAAGTTTACTAACCTGTTTTTTTTCTAAAACTATATAAGCATCAATCGTAGTGGGTAGTAACTTTATGCCCTCGCTAATGGTTTTACCGTTCACGTCGCGAGCCTGAAGCTTAACCTTGACCGCTGTAATGTCCTTTATGTTTCCCAAGTCTATCGGTGCAACTACCCTAGCCACTCGCCCTACTGCATCTGCCTCACCTTTAACCATGCAACGATCAGAAGCTAGCAGAACCTCAGTCAACTGGTACCCCGCCTGGGCATTCTGTTTAACTTCATGTTTGACCTGAAACAACTTTTCACTAAGTTCCTCCAATGTAATATCTACTTTATCCGGCTGCACTGAGGTAACCATAGCGCCTTTAACCGGTTCCAGCTTAACCGGCACTTTGTGTACACCTTTATCTAGCCCTGACAAATCTACATATGCTACGATATTACTCGATCCGTGAAATGACCCCCATAATATAACAGATACCTTTTCCGGCCCGACTACGGTAAGGTCAGTGGGCAGATTGCGATATTTCAATTCCACGTCGACTAGGTTACGCCCTGCCGATACGTCACCCTGATTAACCACATAGAACCACAGTAAGATAGCCATGAGAACCGAAGCAATCCTAAGCCATATCTTTTTTCTTCTCTGATTCTTTTCGGCCATCCGCTGCCCACCTCCTCCAAAAGCTGTCTCTGCGGCTTTCCCGAACTACAAGTTCTTCTTCTAACAGATCCGTCAAACTCTGGGCATCCAGATAGCGGACTAACTTACCATCACGGGCCACCGATACCGCTCCGGTCTCTTCGGATACAATAATCGAAAGGGCGTCTGACACCTCGGTAATTCCCAGTCCAGCCCGGTGCCGTGTGCCCAATTGTCCATCAATACTAGGGTTATTGCTTAAGGGCAAAAAACAGGCCGCCTTTTGAATCCGGCCTTCTTTGATTATCACTGCTCCATCATGTAGAGGAGTATTGGGAACGAATATATTGATTAATATTCCGGAGGAAACCAAGGAATCCAGGTTAGTCCCGCTATCCATAAATTCTTCTATCCCAGTCTCACGCCCAATCACAATTAATGCTCCTACCCGATTGCGCGCCAGTACGCTTACCGCCTCCGAAATCTCCTTGATAACGACATCATATATATCCAATTTTTCCCCATAACTAGAACTGACAAAAAACTTGCCCCGTCCAAGTTGTTCCAGTATACGCCTTAGTTCAGGCTGAAAGACTATGGGCAGAGTAACGGCGAATACGATCCACAATTTTTCTAAGATCCAGTTAAGCATATCTAATTGCAAATAACTGAATACCGCCGAAAACGCCAGCAGTATAATAAGGCCCTTGAGCAGCTGTTCTGCTCGCGTTCCTTTAATCAACCCCAGGAGACGGTAAAATATGTAGGCAACAATAGCTATGTCTAAGAGGCTGCGAAAAATATTCCAGGGGCTGGCAAATACCCCGGATAAGAAACCCCAGTCCAAGTTTTTCTCCCCCTTATTCACAA
>JAQUUV010000140.1 GCA_028693695.1 Syntrophomonas sp. | reverse complement strand
GGGCCACAGCTTCTTGAAAGATACCTTCCTCGATAAGCCTGCGCTCATTATTCATGTTGCACAGCAGGATTGCCTGCGCACATGCTTCCTGCTCATCATGGCTGTCCAATAATTCGATACTGGTACGGGCCGACCCCAAACGACCAGCTGAATTTAAACGAGGCCCTAGCACAAACCCTAGCTGCCAACTCTGGATTGACTTGCCTTCCAGTCCGGCTTCACGAATTAGTGCTCTTAGCCCGGGTCTCTTGGTTTTTTCCAGCGCCTGAAGCCCATATTTAACTAGAATCCGGTTTTCATCTAATAAGGGTACTATATCTGCCACCGTTGCCAACGCTACTAGATCCAGCCATTCATATATTTTTTCTTGCGCTATCCTGCCTGTCCCCAACGCACAGGCCAGCTTAAAAGCTACCCCTACTCCAGCCAGGTTAGCAATTGCTTTAATATCATCATTTTTAGGGTTAATAACGGCCCAGGCAGAAGGCTGTATCGGCTCAGGGGTATGATGATCAGTAATAATCATATCCATCCCCAAGCTCATAGCCCATTTTGTCTCCTCAACTGCATTAATACCGCAATCCACGGTAATTAGAAGCTTACATCCGTCCCGTGCCAGCACTTCTACTGCTTCCTTATTTAAACCATAGCCTTCGCTAAAGCGATCTGGCACATAATAATCAGCCTGGCAGCCCAGATTATTAAGACAGTCTTTCAGGAGAACAATACTGCAAACCCCATCCACATCATAATCCCCATAAATGACTACCTTCTCTTGGCTTGCAATGGCTCGTCTTATCCTATCGACAGCACCTTCCATCCCCCGCATGGCCATAGGATCGGTTAAATGATCCAAACCGGCATCCAGAAAATTTCGGGCCTCATCTGCCCCAAGCATCCCTCTCTGGACCAGCAAACGGGATGCCACCATAGAAATCCCCAGATGCTGGTGAATCTCCTTGGCCACAGCTTCACTATATTCTTGTATCTCCCATATTCTATCCAAGGTTAGTCCCCCCAGTAAGGCCGTTATTAAAGAAAGACCGAGCATCATCCCTAGTGCCCGGTCGTCCTGGTAAACGCCCAATGTTTAGATAAACAATTGTTAAATTCACCTATGATCTGATTATTAAAGGGCCATTTCTAAGGATTTTTTAGAGTAGCTTCATGCTCCCCAATATTCCTTAGCTTGATGTAATTTCCTTCGTATTCCCAAGTCATTCTAGTTCCCATCGTTACAGTACATTCAAAAATGCCATCCCTGCCCTTTATCTTTTTTATACGCAATGAAGGGTGGAAAGGTGGGTAAGGTTGTCCTATAAGTAAGGATGCCTGTTTTTCAAATGCCTTCTTGCTTGTTTCGGGAAGCCTGGCAAATTCCCTTTTGAATCTCCGGCTAAATTTGAACTCCATCCTACTCTCCCAGCTTCTTCATCAATTCATCAACCGACTCCGCTGTTTCAAATCTTCCCGCTTTAAAATCTTCATCAGCTTCCTTTTCGCCTACCTGCCATGAATTGCCCCAGAACCAGGCTTGCTTTCTGTCTATCACTAGAACCGGCTTTAAAACTATTTCATCATTTTCTACCCGAACTTCAAAATTGTCACCGGCTTTTAAGTTAAGCTGTTTTAAAACTTCGTTAGGAAGTGTAATCTGCGAACGCTGCCTTAATTGCAATAACATAAGTGATTACTCCTTTCCATTTCATATATTCCGATAATACTATATTCGTATTATACTATGTTTCAATCAATAAAAATAGCTTCTATCTCCTAAAAATGCAATAATAAGTTAAATTGATTTTGGGAGATGATGAAATGCAGGAAGAATATCAGCTGCGCATAAATGAACTAGCAAGAAAGAAGAAGACAGAAGGCCTTACCGTGGAGGAACAAGAGGAGCAATCTAAACTTTACCGGATATATATTGATGAAATGAAAATGCAGGTAAAAACTGCTCTGGATAACGATGGCTGCAAACCCAAAGAATAGTTAGCTTCAATAATTATAATACTTTTTCACCAGGCGAAGTATCCTAACTTAACCTGGTTATTTTTTGCCTTCTTTGAGATCAATGCTTCCATAATAATCCTGTTAAATTCAAGGAGTTTTCAACATATAGATTATAGAATTGATTAAGGTAGCTCCTAAGGAATATCAAATATTTTGGAGGTGGGTCGTTTGGCGAAAATCAGACATATGTATCCCGGAGCTAACACCTGTTATGGTTTTTATTCATTTTATGACCATATTGTCCCTCATGATGCCCACAATAAAATAGTAATAAAAGGAGGTCCTGGGGTAGGTAAATCTACGTTCATGAAAATGATTGGCAAAGACTTAAGCGAAGCCGGAATTGACCTTGAATATCACTGGTGTTCGTCGGACAATAATTCACTGGATGGTCTGGTAGCCGGCGACCGACAATTGTGTTTAGTTGATGGTACTGCTCCCCACATAGTTGATCCCCGCTACCCGGGGGCTGTGGACTGGATTATTAATATGGGGGATTATTGGGATGCCGAGAAAATTGCGGGCAATAAGAATAATGTTATTAAGCTTACTAAGCAGATAGGGTTACATTTTGAGCGGGCCTATAACCGCCTCAAGGAAGCTCATTCGACCTGGTGGGAGTGGAGTTCTTACTGCCGGGAGGCAATGGATACCATGGCAGTAAACCGTAATATCCTGGCTCTGGCCGATGATTTTCTCCAGCATGCCCCGAAGTCTGGCCAAGCAGCCCGCCATCTCTTCGCCTCTGCCTTGACACCGATGGGTATCGTAAATAAAGTAGATAGCCTTATAGAAGAAAAATGGGCCCTCTTTGCAGTTAAGGGCAGTCCGGGTTCTGGGGTTAAAGGTCTTTTTAAACATATAGAAGATATGTCAGGTCTTAACGGCATCTATACCGAGGTATATCATTGCCCATTTGACCCGGCTAACATTGACTTAATTATCCTCCCCGAAAATAAGGCAGCAATCCTGGACATAAGCGGTCATATTGCTGATTACGAAAAGAATTTACCGGCTCGTAAATATAAGCGTATGCTGGACTTTGATCAATTCCTGAACAGTTCCGCCCTAAACCCCTATGAGCAAAAACTGGCGGCAACTAAAGACCGTTTTCAAAATGGTCTGCAGGAGGCTATCACTTTTATACAAACCGCAAAAAGCCTCCACGATGAACTAGAAACTAATTATGTCCCTGCCATGGATTTTGCCAGAATAGAAGAATTCAGAAAAGAACTGGTCGGCAATTTGCTGGAGGAGTTAAAGGAACTATAAGTGAAGGGGGTGCAGAAGCCGGTAGAAACCTTGAACTGATCTGGTTAATGCGTAAACTTAACCATAGCCGACTTCAGGAAAGACAATAAAAAGGCTTATAATAAAGAGGTTGCAACCAGCATAAGCTGAAAACTGCCGCCTCTTTAATCATGTCTAATAAAATCTAATTCTGGAACCAGAGCTCAACATTATTCGTTGTTTGGATTTTCCTTTTTACACAGCTTACCGTCCCCATACGCCCACATATGACAGCAATCTGATGCTTTCCCCTTCAAATTAAAACAAATCATCTAAATACAAATTGAACTGTTTTGGCTAGCCTTCTAATTTCTGCCCATGATATTAATTACCCTTCCAAAATCTATACTGTGAAGGATGGTCTAGGGGGATACATTGGCTATTCAGCGCTCCAAAGGTACTATTTAGACCATATGTATTGAATAATTGGGTATAATGAAATAATGTGTAAAATGTGGGGAAGAGAACCATAAACGAAAGGAGTTAATAAATGAGGAAAACAATTGCTTTAACATTATTATCGTCTTTAATTTTATGTTTTGCTTTGTGTTCCGTTTCCTTTGCCTGTGACACTGTCAACAATTATTTAAGCGCTGAAAAATATGAATATCCTGGGGATGGAGACGACGCCTATGCTAAAACCAATGGAACTGTTTGTCAACAAGCTTCATGGAGTAACACACTAACAGTTTCCTTAAGGATCAAATACGAGGATGATGCTGGTAACGTTTATTGGACTAGTCCGGTTTCTAGCACCAAAAGTAATAAATCAGTAGCCTCGGTTTCTGATACGGTAACATCCAATAAGGGAATCATGGCCAATTCATATCATACCAATTATTGCAAACGTTGCTCCCAATACCTATGTAATAGCTTAGGTAAAACTGATTATTTTTAATTAATATCTTAAATCCACATTCTGTTCTCTTTCCCCAATTAATTACAATCATTTTACCACTAGTAAGAAAATTCTATTGCAGAGTTTTGATAATGGAAAGGTAGTTTGTTTATGCGTTTTTTATCGATGCTAATAAAGAATATTGCCTGGTTCATAAGAAAACAACCCTTGATATTTATGATCATGGGCCTGGGCCTGACCATATCATTTTTGGCGTTAATTTTTTTGCATATGGATAGCGTGGAGGGCTATAAACACCGGGATGAATCTACTATGAGAGAATATAAAATATTTTTTAATACCGCTGATATTAAATCGGTTGCAACTTTTGTGGATGATATTGTTAATTCATCCACTCTGCCTCATATTGAGAAATTGAATATTCACACTAACGTAAAAGACGGTAATTATATATTAACCGGTTTTTACGGGAACAACATTAGGTCCGATTATCCTATAGAAGTCGGGAGCAGCTTCCAGGAGAATCCTGCGGTTAAAAATCCGGCTCTGGTTTCAAACGTTTTATTGAAACCAGATGATTTCTTAAACCTAGAAAATGCCCGTTTTAAAATTATGGGGCAAGATTTCCAGGTAATCGGAGCTGGATTATTTGGACCTAGCTATGAAGTGAAAAACGCTCCTGACCCATTGCGTCAGGTTATCATCCCCTATGTTAACTTTAGAGAAATAGCCCCGGACTGCTCGATGGTGGTTCTTGATTTTGAACATCCCCTCTCCTCAGAGGAAGCATCTTTTCTTGCTTCCGAATTTAACCGTCGTTTCCCCAATGAAGAACTTATTGTTCCCATACTCGGTGAGGAAAAATACGCCAGGGATATTTATATAACCTTATTGATTATTACCCTGGGAGTCGGGCTAAGTCTGATTAATATCGTCGCCATGTTTCGTTATTGGATTGAGCGCAACTGGAAAAAATATTACACCTATAGACTGTGCGGAGCTTCCGGATTATGGATCTATGGGCTAATTACCTGTGAATTGATGATAGTCAGTATGGCTACCTTTTTTGCGGCCTGGCTAATATATAGTCTGCTAATGCCTATAATAGTAACTGATGATTATATATACTATCAGTTGAATTTATTTAAAACCCTGGTATTGTTAGGAATCAGTATGTTGGCAACCTTTATCATTGTTCACCCTACCGCCAAAAAGATTGCCCAAATGATGCCGCAAGAGGTGAAGCCTGTATAGAATACCTAAAATGCTTATTTTCACTATCTGATCGGGAGGGGTAAGGATTGAAAAGCCTTTATATTATATGCCACAATCTATGGTCCAACAAAGCAAGAATATCCATCCTGGCCTTGCAGATATTTCTGGCCTGCCTGGTTTTTAATATGTTGCTTTGCAGGTTCATGTATCTGGATCAAGTACGCCAGATAATCTGGTCATCAAACCTGGAGCAGGCAGTACTTTTTAGCCCGGAAGTAAGGTTTGGCAACCTAATTCTCGAAAAAATACGTGGTGTGAATCCTGAAGCTGATCCGTCCAGGGATGCAGTTTATAACAAAATGAAGGAAGAGATAACCGGTTATCCGGGGATTACAGCTCTCGGAA
>JAQUUV010000008.1:25757-28060 GCA_028693695.1 Syntrophomonas sp. | reverse complement strand
CACTAGGCGCCAAACTGGCGCCGTCGGAGTTTCGTTGCCAGGAATTTATTTTATTAATTAGAAGTTCTCCTATGGAGAGCTTTTTTTATCACTGAGACAGTGATTCACATAAACTCACTTTCGAGGATTACAGATATTTCGTGAATGCTAAAACAATATGGGACGGATCTGATATTTTAGTTTACAAATTTAACATCAGATCCGTCCCATATGATTATCTATATTTATTATTTTTACCATTTCTTATAGCTCCATGATAGGGCCGCCATTGTTGTAGAAGTAAGTTAGCTTTTCATTCAAATATTCCACGGTCATCCGCTCTGCCTCCTTTTTGTCCATATTCTTCTTGCTTTCCAGAGAAATTATATCTGCTCCATTAGTCTTAATGGTAATTTTGCTCCCCTTGTACTCGTATGAATTGTCCCTCGACCGAATGTTTCTTGCTACGTTCATCATTATCGCCTCCTTTTACCTAATTTCAATAAAGTTATTGATCTGTTCATCCTTTAATTAGATATCCATGATAGGACCGCCATTGTTATAGAAATAAGTGAGTTTTTCATTCAAGTATTCTAGGGTCACCTTTTTATCCTCCAGGCCCTTCTTGCTTACTAGAGAGATAAGTTCTGCTCCATTGGTCCTGGTAGATTTTTTACTATACCGGTTTTTGTAAACTGTATCTTTCATGTCAATTTTTCTCGCAACGTTCATCTTTTTCACCTCCTTTTATAAAGTTTTAGTTTGATTGTGATTCTTTTATCATTATCTATTGCAAGTTGCATGCCAGATATTAATTAAGTAATATAAAAAATTAAATGTTTAAGAGAAATGCCTCTTTGAGAGCATGATTAAATCTTATTATATAGAGGTGGTTATTCGCGCCAAGCTCAAAAATGTAACAAAAGTGTCACACGGCTGCCCAAGGATCCTTTTGAGTGACAACTTTGATACAGTTGGTTTTAAAGTAACAAGGGGAAGTATTTGATTTGCATTGAGATTAGCATTGAGGCAAAATAGGAAGGAGTTTAAAGGTAAGGGGATACACACCATGTGGGTGTGGATTATAGCTAAAGGAGGTAGGTGAATGTTGTCGGGCTTAAATGGCGGTTTTAATGGATTGTTCCATTATTTCATATACTGGGATATGCTGATTAGTGCATGGATGCTAGAAATCCAAAGACCCTGGTTGGAAAAAAGCATGCTCGTTATTACCTATATGGGTTTTCCATTAACATATATTATTCTCACTACCTTGGTAAGCACATATTTATTGCGTGGAACAAAGAGCCGTCCCCTTGTTACTGAGGCTGTCTTCTTGAATAGCTGTTTGTTTTCGACTTGGGCGGGTATGGGATATTTAAAGCACTTGTTTGAACGTAGCAGACCTGTAGGAGAGGCATTGACTATAGCTAGTGGGTTCAGCTTCCCCAGTGGTCATGCTATGGTATCCATAGCTTTTTATGGGTTTATAGCATACCTGGTTATCAGCTATAAAAAAGACAAATGGGGTTGCCTGGGTGCAACTGCACTTTGCCTACTGGTATTCATGATAGGATTTAGCCGGATTTATCTTAATGTTCACTATGCCAGTGATGTCCTGGCTGGTTTTCTATTTGGATTAATATGCCTGGCAGTGAACATTAAAGGACTGAATATGACCCGACAGAGTTTAAGAGAGAAAAAATAAAATGGTCAGCGAGAGTTTTTTCGCCAGGTCTTGTGAGCTTTTCTATCTATCTTTCCTTCTTCGGAAAAGATACGTTGATTTTTTTCTTGTTTAGCTTGACCCCCTATATACTCTGATTCCAAACCTCGCGCTACAATTAGGGTATTACCCTCATCGTAGGTCAGAGCTATAGGTTGGTTCGACTCCCCGTATACCACCCGGTAACCCTTTTCACTAAGGGAAGTATCCTCCTTTAGCATCTTCCGGATATCTGTTTTTATTACCGCAAAACCACCGCTGCTATGATGTCCTTTGCCATGGTTTAAGACCAGCACATCTACCCCGTGCTTTATAGCCCAATCTATATTTTGCCGGGTTTTTTCCCGGGCCTCGTTTAGATTTAATCCATGTAGGTTCAAGGTCTCAATTTTCAACCTTCAAACATCCCTTCTTTTGAAGCAACCTTTTGAGAGTGGTTTAAAAAATTCTACCATATAAAAGCTTGTTGATAAAGACTACGTGGTGAAGGTAGGCAGCTTGCATTGCACCTTCTAGTACTTGTTTTAAGGGACTGTCAAGAAATAAACTAGTCATTTACTCCGGTCTTTTTAGCGCTATACTTCGTTATCAAAACGCG
>JAQUUV010000008.1:5869-25657 GCA_028693695.1 Syntrophomonas sp. | reverse complement strand
AAAGACTACGTGGTGAAGGTAGGCAGCTTGCATTGCACCTTCTAGTACTTGTTTTAAGGGACTGTCAAGAAATAAACTAGTCATTTACTCCGGTCTTTTTAGCGCTATACTTCGTTATCAAAACGCGATAATACCTCCAGTATTACCACGTTTTGGCGCCTTGTCTAGCACGAAAAATCCTCGGAGTATTCTGCCTTGTTTATTCCTTGATAGTCCCTTATAATCCTTAGATAAGGAGGGAATTTACTGTGAATTTAGATGAAGTAGACATACTGTTTACAGAAGAAGACCTAAAGCAGAAAATCAAGGAATTAGGCCGGCAAATAGCGCTTGATTATAATGGGGAAGAACTTCTGGTAATTGGTATACTCAAGGGAGCCTTTATATTTATGGCCGATCTGGTTAGGCAAATTGATTTGCCGCTGGAGATTGATTTTATGGATGTATGCAGCTATGGCCTTTCGACGGTCTCATCAGGTGAGGTGCGTATATTAAAAGACCTTGATTATTCAATTGAAGGGAAAAACATTTTGATCGTGGAAGACATAATTGATACTGGGTTAACCCTTAACTATATCAGCGAAATATTATGCAAAAGAGGTCCCAAAAGCCTTAAGATATGCTGCCTGCTGGACAAGCCATCACGGCGCAGAAGCTCCATAAAACCTGATTATGTTGGTTATGCCATTCCCGATCAATTTGTGGTCGGTTGCGGACTCGATTATGCGGAACGATATAGAGGCTATCCCGCAGTATGTATTTTAAAACCATCAGTTTATGAAAAGTAGAGGTGCAAAGATGGAAAAAGAAGTAGTTTTAGTCCTTGATTTCGGAGGCCAATATAACCAACTTATAGCGCGCCGAGTCAGGGAGTTGGCAGTATACAGCGAAATGGTTCCTTTTGATATACCTTTTGCAGAGCTGCAGGCTAAAAAACCTAGAGCGATTATTCTTACCGGCGGTCCTGCCAGCGTACACATTAAAGATGCGCCGGCCTGTGATCCGCGTATTTATTCGATGGGTATTCCGGTTCTGGGTATCTGTTATGGCATGCAGCTTATCGCCTATCAGCTGGGGGGAGAAGTGAAGGGCAGTCAGCTAAGGGAATATGGGCGTACCCAGCTTAATGCATTTGGGGATGATTTACTATTCAAGGGTGTTTCTAAACAAACTCAGGTCTGGATGAGCCATGGAGATTCTATTGATTCCATACCGGAAGGCTTTAGTATTACTGCCAGCACTGAAAATTGTTCTGTAGCGGCCATAAGTAATCCTGGTTCTAAATTATACGGGGTACAATTTCACCCTGAAGTCAGGCATACCATTGAGGGACAGCAAGTATTGAAAAACTTCCTTTTTGAAGTTTGTAAATTAAAGGGTGACTGGGATCTGAGTGATTATATTGAGGAAATGATACAGGCTATTCGTAATAAAGTTGGAGTTAAGAAGATTCTCTGTGGGCTTAGCGGGGGAGTGGATTCTGCCGTAGCGGCTACATTAGTGCATAGAGCGGTGGGAGATCAACTGGTCTGTGTGTATGTTGATAACGGATTAATGCGCAAAGATGAGTCCGAACAAGTAATTAAGACCTTCAAAGACCAAATGAAGATGAATCTGGTCTTCGCAGATTCGGGAGAACGTTTCTTAAGTAAATTAAAGGGTGTCTCTGATCCGGAAAAGAAGCGTAAAATCATCGGCGAAGAATTCATCCGGGTTTTTGAGGCAGAAGCCAGGAAACTAGGGGAGATCGATTATCTGGTACAGGGTACAATTTATCCTGACATAGTTGAAAGCGGTACAAAAACTGCGCAAACCATTAAAAGCCATCACAATGTAGGTGGGCTGCCCGAAGATATGAAATTTGAACTGGTAGAACCATTGCGACTGCTATTTAAAGATGAAGTAAGAATTATTGGAGAAAAGTTGGGTATGGCCGAGGAAATAGTATGGAGACAACCCTTTCCCGGCCCTGGCTTGGGAGTACGGGTCCTGGAAGAAGTCACCCCCGAGAAAGTACGGATTCTCCAGGAAGCTGATCATATTGTACGCGAGGAGATCAAGAAGGCCGGATTGGATCGGGAGATATGGCAGTATTTCGCAGTTCTTCCCCCGATCAGGAGTGTTGGGGTTATGGGTGATGGGCGTACCTATGCTTATCCCATCATTATTAGGGCTGTCACCAGTGACGACGCCATGACGGCTGAATGGGCACATATCCCCTATGAAGTCTTGGACATTATGGCCCGCCGCATTGTAAATGAGGTTAGGGGCGTAAACCGGGTGGCATATGACATAACCAGTAAACCTCCTGGAACTATTGAGTGGGAGTAAGGAACCCTTTAGATTTAGGTTATTGCAATTACAGCTAATAAGCGTATCCCCGAAGCGAAATAGGGATACGCTTATATAATCTTTTGAACCATATGAGCATATAATGGACCAAGGTCAGGTTAGATATTGCCGGACCGACCCAGGAAATGTTTGGCTAGAGTAACTGCTAATTTTTGGGGTAAGCAGGACATTTATAAGTAGAATTGTTGAAGTTATTTAAAAAATAGAAAAATTTAAACATTATCTTCCCCAAATCACAGAAATAATGTTATTATATACGTGTATCGCTATATGTTCTCTAATATCAGGTATTTGATTATCATTACTAAAAAGCTTTTTATTAATGAGGAGGTTCGATGCTGGAAGGCATGAACTTACCAAGGAGGGGTGGCAGGATGTACAAGAACATCGGAAAGACGCTGTTTGGCTTTAAGCCCAAAGATGTCATCAATGAAATGGAGCGTATTGATTCCGAACACCAGGCAAGAATAGGAAAGTTGCAGGCGAAAATAGCGCAGGCCAAGGAAGAGCTTAAGAAGACTGAAGCTAGATTGCCGGAGTTACAGAAGCAGTTAGATCATCAACTGAGTAAAGAGCGTCAGATTGCTGAAGTAATGTTGACTGCTCAAATAAATGCCCAGAGGATCGAGGATCAGGCGCGTGAAAAAGCGGAAATCGTACTTCTCAAAGCGGAGGAAGAATTAAGGCGTAAAAAACAGGAACTGGATTTTCTGCAAATGAAGGTGAACCGTTTTAAAGAGGAATTCGGAGAAACCCTGGACAACTACAAAAAATCATTGGAGCAAATAAAGGAGTCAGCAGACGATATATTTTTTGCACCTACCTTGATTACCAATGATAAAATGGTAGTCAAATCTAAAATTCAGGATATTTCTTCCTAATGCAACATTAAGCAGGGATATCAGGTTAGAAGGCGTAGATGGAAATTTACAACAAGGGCGATGACAGTTCAGCAGAAACAAAGCATAATGGTGCCATAGAAGATATAAATATATTGCAGGTTGAACTCGATGAAGTTCTTCGCAGCAAAGAATTAGCTCTTTTAGAAATAGAGAGTTTAATCGAGCAAATTAATTACAATGAATCCATGAAAATAGCCATTGAGCGTTCCCTTGCAGAAAGCAATTGCATTGCCGCAGAAACTGAAAGCGCGGCATATATCAAGGAGCGAGCTATAACGGCGGATGCGGAAGCAGTGATTGCTTCTTGGCAGGCTCAAGTACTCTTAACGGAACACGAGATAGCTGCGGTTAAGGTTGAACTTGACACCTATTCACCATTAATGGTGAATTTTGGTCTGCCCAGGTATAGTCCAGGCAATGTTGTGCCAGAGATTCCTATAGATCAAGTAAGCGAAATGGAAAGAATACCGTTGCCTCTTGAGGAAAAGGGCGGAGAGGCTACACCCTCTTTCCTTCAAGCAATTCCAAGAGTTAGCATGCCATCGCGTCCGGAGGAAATTAATACCGTTGAGGCGCCCGTCAGTACTCCGAAGACGAATAATGGTTTTATTAGAATGGGAGATAACCTTTTAAGGTTAGGATATATTTCTGAACAGCAACTGGAAATAGCACTTATAAAGCAAAAGGAAAATGGTAAGCTCATTGGAGAGGTTCTAGTTGAAAATGGTTTTATATCTGCACAAGAATTAACTGAGTTCATAACAACAAGCCAATATTCAAAACTAGGAGAACGACTGATTGAAGCCAAGGCTATTACTAAACAACAATTGAAGGCAGCCATAAGCTTTCAAACGGAAAAAGGAGGAAGATTAGGTGATGTTCTAGTTTCCCTTGGATTCATTGATGAAAAGTTCTTAACTAAATTCATATCTTCCGTCCCCAAAGTTAAACTTCCTTTAGGGAAAATATTAATAGAGGCCAATGAAATAACAAAAGAACAACTTGATAAGGCAATTATGATGCAGGAAAAGAGCGGAGGACGACTAGGCGACATTTTACTGTATTTAAAATATATAACACCTGAAAGATTGTGTAGATACTTAGCCACGCAAAATAATATTGGTAGGATAGGTGAACATTTTAATCAAAGCATTCTAACAAAAATTCCATATGATATCGCTATTAAATACAATGCACTAGTCATAAATGTTAGAGAAGACGCTTATATCCTAGCTGTAAATGAAATATTGAATAAAGATGCTCTTGAAGAAATAAAAACATATTTGGATAAGCCGGTTGAACAAGTATTGGCCACAATGGTCGAAATAGAAAACTTTTGGGAAATTATTTACGATAAAGAGCAGACAGAGGAAAGTGTTTTTAAGTTATACGATGTACAACCAGAAAACTCAGCAATTATCACTTTCACAAAAAGTCAACGAATAACATCTATTTCCATAGTATCAATTTTTATTATGCTATTATTAATAAATTATAAGGTGGCATTATTAGCCCTAAACTTAATATTTCAAGCCATATATGCACTAATGACAATATTAAAACTGTTTATCGTATTTAAGGGTTCAACCATAGATGGTCAACTTCATTTTTCAAAGGAAGAAATTGCTGAAATAGATGAATCTAAATTACCTGTATACACTATTCTAATACCTGTTTATAAAGAGAAGGAAGTTATTAAGCAACTAATATATAACATACAAAATTTAGACTACCCACAATACAAGTTAGATGTTTGCATATTGCTTGAAGAAGATGATGTTGAAACGATAGAAGCAGTAAAAGCAATGAATCTTCCCCATCACTATACGACTAGGATTGTTCCGCCAAGTGAACCCAAAACTAAACCCAAAGCTTGTAATTATGGACTTATTAGAGCCAAAGGTGAATATGTTGTAATTTATGATGCGGAGGATAGACCAGAACCGGATCAATTAAAAAAGGTGTATCTATCTTTTGAAAAAATGCCAGATAGTTATGTTTGTATGCAATGCAAGCTTAATTATTTTAATAGTAATCAAAATGTTTTAACTCGATTGTTTACTCAAGAGTATAGCATGTGGTTTGAATTGCTATTGGTTGGGGTTATGCAACTTAAAACCCCAATACCACTGGGGGGAACTTCAAATCATTTCAAAGCTGAATTTTTAAGAGAAATTGGAGCATGGGATCCGTTTAATGTTACTGAAGATGCTGACCTGGGGATAAGACTTTTTAAAAAAGGATATTATACTGCAATAGTTGATTCTCGTACATGGGAGGAAGCAAACTCGAATGTAATGAACTGGCTAAAACAAAGGTCAAGGTGGATTAAAGGTTACATGCAGACCTGGCTAGTTCACATGAGACATCCGGTACAATTATATAAAGCCTGTGGACTTGAAGGGTTTATCGGTTATCAAGCTATGATTCTGGGAACGCCATTATTACCACTTATAAATCCGATATTTTGGACGTTCCTTATATTGTGGTATTTAACCAAAGCAAATTGGATTAGCGATCTATTTCCCGGCATATTTTATTATATAGCTAGTTTCCAATTGTTGGCCGGAAATGCTATATTTGCCTACACTAATGCGCTAGGAATGTATTGGGTCCTTAGGTCTTGCTCGCTTGATGAAAAGCAACCGTTTTCCTATGTTTTAATTAAATATGCACTATTATCACCTTTTTACTGGATATTAATGAGTGTTGCCGCCAATATGGCTTTAATACAATTAATAACTAAACCTTTTTATTGGGAAAAAACTCAACACGGATTGACATCGATACAACATGATACGGTAAAAGAAATGAATATGACTGGTTAAATATTAGGAAGAATCTCTTAAGAAAGTGATTCATAATAATTTAGCGAACTTCGCGATTAATACATATAAAAATTATAGGAGGCAATAATGAAAGGTAAATTTGTAATTACCGTTCATATATTAATAGTTTATTTACTTGTTTATTTAAGTTCGCCGTTAGTTGTATTAGGTGAAGAACCTAAGGATAAATTAGCAAAAACTTACAATATTCACCTATTTAAAGAAGATCAAAAATTGATTATGCCTACAAATGATGTATCCTATTGGTTTAATTTATCGAATGGCATTGAACTTAGCGATGATTGTTCTGTATATTTACATTTCAGTTTTTCTCAAACATTAATAAGTAATCGTTCTAATTTAAGCATTATTATAAATGGTATGCCGATTGATACGAAGTGGGTTTACGATCTGCAAAAAAACACTTCTGGATGGTGGAAGGTAAGTGTACCTATTTCGAAACTTAACAAAGATGGCTTTAATGAAATTAGGATTCAAAGCAATCAGCGGTCAATAGAGGGTGATTGTGCTGATATTGATAACCCCAGTAATTGGCTTATTATTCATGGTGATTCAAACTTGCAGATAACCATAAAAAAAGAACCCGATGCCAAATTATCAAGTTATTATTCTATATACTTTGACAATTTTACAAATAACAATATATTATCAAGTGATTTCATATTACCAGCAAGTAAAGACACTAGTTCAATTTTAGCATTATTAAAATTATCTTCATCAATTGGTAAGCTCAATAGTAATAAAAACCTTTTAGATTATAGTGTTTCAATAGGAACGGCTAATGAGAACTCTAATAAGAATAAAGTCTTTATTGGACCTATTTATGAATGGTCGAAGAACGCACTACTTAATCTTCCAACTTATGAACTGGGAACGGATCAAGGCTATATATCAATGTCCGATCCAACCAGCAAGAATTCAAATTACAATACCCTAATAAGTGGAAATAATCAAATTGGAGTAAGCAAAGCTATTGATTTAATGGCAAACAATTCTCTTTTAAAGCAGGTAACCAATAAGTCAATTATTATTGACTCAAAAGTTTTGAATGAATATGTCCCAATAGCTGAGAATAAATCTGGAATATATACGCTTTCGGATTTCGGATATGACAATATAAATTTAAAAGGGGTATTTCATAAAAGTGCCGATTTATCTTTTGTTCAACCTCGAGGAGTACAAAGTGCTAATGGATCTTATATAACCCTAATTTTTAATCATTCAAAAGTGTTGGTCTCAGATAAATCTATCATGACGGTTTATATAAACAATATTCCGATAAATAGCATTAAATTATCATCTGCTAATGCTGAAAATGGAACGCTAAAAGTAATTATACCGGAGGAGGCTCTAAAATTACCAGTCATAAATCTTAGAATCGAATGCTATAATTATTTAGGAATTGTTGACTGTTCAAAAAACTATGATGAAAGCGCATGGACGGTTATCGATTCAAGATCAGAAGTCTGCCTAATTCCCGGACAAGTTCTGACTCGCCCGACTTTAAGTAAATTCCCGTATTTTTATACGAAACAAGTGCAAGAAGCACCAACAATACTTGTTGGATTACCTGATTATACGAATTCTGGATTATTGAAAATAGCTACGCTATTAGCAACTCGTGCAGGCCAAAATACAGGTGAAACATTCAATTGGAATTTGATTGAGCCTGGCAAATTATTGACGAATGAGCAAAAGAAGAGCGATATTATATTTTTAGGATCTTTCGATCAGATTAATCTGCCTGAAGATATAAAAAGCAGCTTGCCTGTAGTACCTTTAGGAAATGGTAAAATTGATATTATAAAAGGTCTACAATTATTACCAGAGACTTTACAAGATAAAGTTGTATTTCAAGTAATTAGATCACCATGGGATGCTACTAAACGGGTATACGTAATTTCATATGATAAAGAAAAAGATTTATCAGTATTAGGCGATGTAATAAGTGACGCAAATTTTCTCGGCAGAATGGATGGACAAATATCTGTAATTGACTCAAATAAAGAAATTCATAATTTCGAAGTTAAAGAGAATGAAATTATAAGTGCACCAAAAACATTAGAAGATCGAATTAGAGAAATTGAGGCACTGACGCACATGTCACGATGGATGCTGTTGATATTGTTCTTATTTTTACTTATTGGGGTTGTAATGGTAATTAAATTAAGACGTAAAAAAAATGAATTTGAAAAAGCCGGAAAAAAAATGAAAACTGAGCAAGGATTTATAAATAAGGAAGACCAAGACCAAAACCAAGATGACGATGACGATGACGATGACGATGAACATGTATATGTATATGACGATGACGATGACGATGACGAAGAATAGTATTTAGAAAGTGTTTTGGCAAAACAAAAATTTCGTTATATAACTGATACTAAGCTTAATATATTACCTTGAAAAGTCCATAACCATCAAACTTTTTTACTTTAGTGCACCAGTCAACCCCATTTTCATATAGATCGGGGTATTTTACTATAATTGCATCAAGTTTTCCTGTTCCGATTTCCTCTGGAATAAGTATATATGTTATCCCGTATTTTTGAGGATTATCTAAGGCATCCCAGAAATTTAAATTGGCACTGGTAACAATATTATCAAAGCTTTTTACATTAAGTAATATTCCTCCCGTTAAAAAAGAATCTATTAATATCTTTTCATTCTCAAGATCTGTATTAATATATTCTGCCACTTCAAGATCGACCAACGTTATAATTGTACCATGTTCTTCTGGTGTTAGTTGGGGATTATTTAAGGTATTACCTGTTAAAAATGATGAAACAATTAGCGAAAGAACCAGTACTATAAAAGCTATACTTTTGTTGAAATTACTTCTATAATGTTGAGATAATTCGTATGGAATCCAAGCAAAGCATATCGGAAGAGAGTAAGAAAAAAAACGTAACCATCCATAAGAAGCACCTTTAATTAACAGGATATAATGAAAAAATGTCATAGATGCTACCATAGAAAATAAAATAAAAAAATCGCTCTTAAACAGTCTTTTATCAGCTATTCGAGCTATTATAATAGCTATAAATACCGGTATAAAGGGCATTGTACTAGTTATTGCAAATCCTAGCAATTCTATCGGAGTACCTCGAATTGAAGAAAACTGAGTCTCTGCTGAGTTGGAATAGGAAGAATTTAAGAAGTAAAGCGGATTTCCAGATATTACCCAATTAAATAATATCCATAAAAGTATGGAATATAGAAATGGAGCATACAGTACAATTAGAGTTCCCTCGGCATAAAAATACTTTTCTTTTACACCAACAGGGATAAACTCCTTCCCATTTTTACTGAAAAATATAATTAAAAGCACCCCGATACCCACTGCAAAAGCAAAGGGAATAGCCTCATACCTGGTGAAAAAAGCTAATGCCAGTGCGAAACCAATTTTCGTAATATAGCTAGATAATCCTTCTTCAATCCACCGGGTCATACATATAATAATGTAAATGATTAAAAAAAAGAATATCATTTCACTCATGCCATTGAGACCGTAATAAAATATAAAAGGATTTGTTGCATAAAGAATAATTAACAGGCCGGCTTGAATTTTTGAGATATTTAACCTGCTAAAAGCTTTGTATAATATAACACTGCTGGCAGCCGCAAAAGATGACGTGACAATAGCTGCAGCAATGCCCCTGGTTACCAATGGTTTCCAAAACATGGATAAAGCTGCCAAGGGTAGCTGTAATATGCTTGGTAATGGGGTCCACACCAAACCAATTGATGCAAACCTCGGCGGTTTAATAAAGAGAACATAATAAGCGTTTGCGGTTCTAGCAAAAGCGTCAGTCTGGACTAATTCTCTATAATATCCTATATAAACACCACCAATCATTTCCAGAGCAAACACTATAAAAAAAACTAGTATATTTGTTTTTGTCGGTGTTAGCCTTTGATTTATACTGTTGGCAGTGTTGGTCATAAATTACAGAAACTCCTTTAAAGATACTTAGAGATTGCTGAACAGCATTTTGACATAAAGAAACCTCTGGTTGAATCACTGATAGGGAAAAGTTTTTTAAGCAAGGCTTTACCAATATAAAGAGTTGTTGCAGAGACTAGTTCATGAATTAGATTTAGCACTCCTTCTTCTCCACCGGGAATGAAGCGACTGGTGATAACAATATTAGCGCTAGTCTCAATACATTTCAACATGGTAACCAGCACCTCCGGGGGATGTTTGTTTTTGTGTACATACACAATGAAGGAGATTTAAATATAAGACAAGAATACCACTAAAGTAGTATTATATAAAGTCATTGATGCCATTTGTTGAGGAATAGATTAATAAGGGAATTGTGGCATGTAATGCTCAAGGAGGCTTATTGAGAGGAGAGTACATGTGAGATCGTGATAATCATGTTAGAGCGTGGTTTGTATATCCGAAAAAGCAAACTACAATTAACATCGAATTTTATTTTAGCAAGGGGTTGAGAATAATAATGAAAACAATAGCATTAATACTAGCCGGAGGCTCAGGTATGAGATTATGGCCTTTGAGTAGACAAAAGTTACCTAAACAACTTTTGCCATTAATAGGTGAGCGAACCTTGTTGCAGGAAACATGTCGACGATTATTCCCATTAATTCATCCACAAGATCAATGGATTATTACAGGTAAGAGTTACTATACGCAGGTAATAGAAATGGTAACCTCCCTGCGGAATCAATTTCCTGACGAGACCGGTGAACATAAATACATAGAAGTGCTAAAGGAGCCCATGGCTAAAAATACAGCTCCGGCTATCTTCTGGGCTGCCCGGCGTTGTCAGCAAATGTATGGCGAGGATACGGTGCTTATGGTTCTGCCATCAGATCATTTGATTACGATGGAAAATGAATTTTTAGAGACTATTCACAAGGGTATTGCCAAAGCAGGGGAAGGGTATCTGGTTACGTTTGGTATTAAGCCAACGCACCCGGAAACTGGTTATGGATACATTAAGGTAGATGCGAATCAAGCCTTATCAAATGAACCCTATCTCGTAGCTGACTTTGTGGAAAAGCCTGATCAGATAAAGGCTCAAGAATATGTGAAGAGTGATAAATATTTATGGAACAGCGGTATGTTTGCCTTTCATATAGGAGCACTAATTGAAGAAAGCAGGAAACTATGCCCGGAAATTTTCGAGCCTTTTTTGCTTTGCGACCCATTTAAACCAGATTCAGTTGAAATTGCTTATAACCAAGTTAAACCGCAGTCTATTGACTTTGCAGTTATGGAACAGACCGATCAAGCTTTTGTGATACCTGCCTCTTTTGGTTGGAGCGATGTAGGTAGCTGGCAGAGTGTGTTTGAACTCAGTCCAAAAGACCTAGAGGGTAATGTGTTCTATGGGGAACAAATTATTATTGACAGTAAAGACTGTCTTATTTATGGGGGACATCGACTGATCGCTGTGGTAGGGATGGAAGCGGTAGCTATTATTGATACCGCGGATGCTCTTTTAATAAGTCCACTAAACGAGACACAGCGGGTCAAAGAAATTGTGGAAGAATTGCAAAGGCGAGGATCGGGATGTATTTAGATGACTATAAATTCTGAATGAA
Organism: Syntrophomonas sp.; assembly: GCA_028693695.1. Classification (GTDB taxonomy): domain Bacteria; phylum Bacillota; class Syntrophomonadia; order Syntrophomonadales; family Syntrophomonadaceae; genus PHAA01. The sequence continues at coordinate 13,980 of JAQUUV010000008.1, read as the reverse complement.
TACATTTTTTCTTTGTGGTTTCAGCAACGCCAAGCTTGTGTTTCGATTTCAACATTATTTGTTGCCGGTGGGACTATTTCAACAAATGGTTTGATATTATTACAGAAAAAATAAGGGATGCGGTTACAAGAGTATCTAGGCATAGCATTTATTTATTAAATTGAGGCTTTTTTCATTACCTTATACCTTGAGCAACCATCCATACTCCAGAGAGTATTAAAAACGATCCGATGATTTGAACAGTGGAAATGGTTTCCTTGAAAAATAACCACGAAAATAGTATTACAATTAAAAAACCCACACTGGTCATTATTGGGTAGGCAATGCTTAAATTCATTTTGCCTAGAACCCAGCTGTAAAAAATCAGCGCTAGACCAAATAAGAATATACCAGATATAACTGGTATGTTTACTAGCATTCCCAACACATGCTTCCAGGCTGTACCTGCAACCATGTGTTGCATGCCGTATTTTATTAACACGTTGGCGAAGGCGTTACAAAGAATCGCCAGCACCAAAAAAAAGACCAATTTCATAGGCATTTCTTCACTCCTCATATTTGTCAAATAATTGGCCCCATTGAAAGTTCTTGCGAACATATTCCATCCGCTTTTTCCCTTTGGTAGGCCACCACAGATAATCATGGTAAAAGAAGGAACCAAATATAAAGAGATTTACCAGGGGTGTCCGGAAAAAAAAGTTTTGTAATATTTTTAAGGGGCTAAACCAGAGTAGGCTTCCGAATAAACTGGCTACATTGTTGCCAACATGAAACCCGAAGTTGATATCTTTTATACTCTCTCCCACGATATCTATTTCTTCTATCCTTCCTATCCCTAGGCCGTTTTCGTGGCTTAACCTGATGTAATCCAGTGACATGGGGTCAAAACCCATCATATTTGCTGCTACCGCATCGATAGCTACCTGGTCGCTGCTAGCCAAGATATAGTCTTTTTCAATCGGAATCATGGTTCTAGGTCCAGGCCCATTGCCACAGACCGTGCCATCCATTACCGCAAAAATACCTTTATGAATCTCCTTCTGAATTGTTAAAAGGTCAACTAGCGTCTCATGAATAACGCTGTGGGTATAATGTCTCCTGGTATTTAATAGACCACCAAACGCATTTTTCATGGCCCCGGTCGTAGTAGTGTATATATGACATTTCATGGTTGGAAGGTGAACTACGTTCTTTCCGAAGAAATAGTCAGGGATACGTATTCCTTCGGGAAAAACCTTGTCCAACACTAGCATCTTGGCTTTGGGCTGGTATTCTACCCATTTCATATCCTCATCCTTAAAATTATATAAGACCGGAATGTTATACTTATCAAAAATTGGACGGTACTTGTTTAACTTTTCTCCCTTGTAGGTATTGGTAACAACGGTTCTGTTCTGCACACAGCTTAAGTCTTGGAAACCAAGCTTTCTTAATCCACTAATCGTTCCTTCTAGTTGCCAAGGTGTAGTATTGGCACTTAAATAAGGAAAGTGCCAGGAAATATTGTCTTTGAGTATAGTGGAGGCATTGGGGTTTAGTACTTTGTTGACTTCCGCTTTCTTTAGAAGCATCTCATAATCTTCAAGAACCGTAGAAGGGGTTGTTTTTATAACGTAGACTTTAGATGTTTTCATTTATACTTAAACCTCCTAAAATTGGTTGAATGATTTTATACCAGTTTATTGGAACATTAGCTTGTTGCCAATAAGAAATTAAGGCATCATAAACCCGAAATAAATATAATAGATCAGCTGAAAACGAGAGTGGCTTTTCCCACACTCGAGAGCTCAATATGGTGGATATCTTATAATCTATATTCCAATCGCTGTATTTTATATCTCGATTTTCACAATAAGGTTCCAAGATAACCTGGGTTAGCCAGCCAATTACGGGGTGGTAGTATTCCAGACAACTATTTTCAATCCCCAATTTTATTAATAATGCTATTATTTCTTCTTCATCAATTATTTCCGTCTTTACGGCTTGAAGCAAATCCCTTAATGCTATAATAAATTCCGCCGAGTATTCTTTGACACAGCCAAAATCCATAACTACAAGTCGTTTTTTATTCTCTCGGTCCGTTTCAATTAAAAAATTGTATGGATGAGGATCGGCATGAATCTTGCCGCAGTAAAGCAGATTCATTAGAATGAATCTATGATAGGTATCAAGGAACCATCGTTTTTCAACTATATTGGCACTGGCCCAAAAACTAGTTAAGGGTTGCCCCGGGGAGTATTCACTAACAATAATGTTGTCGGAGCAATATTGTAGGTTAAGAGCCGGAATTATGATTTCTTCATCAATCAATGTTTCATAGAAGTATTGATGGTTGACAGTTTCCTTTATATAATCGGACTCTCCTCTTATTTCATAGATGACATCTTCAATTATAGAATGCAGGTTGTGTTTAATATCCTCTGGAAGCCAGATAGACAAGACCTTCACAAGTCTTTTTAGAAACAGCATATCCTGGGTTAATGTTTTCTCAATCCCTGGGTGCTTAACCTTTATGGCATAAGCTCGGCCCTCGACATCTGCCTTATACACAATGCCTACTGAAGCGTGAGCCAGAAATTGTACGGAGTCTATTTTAAGTTGTTTTTTGATTAATTTCTCCACACGAAAATTTGGCTTTTTCAAGGAAGCGATTTCTTTAGCTACAGTTAAATCCTTGATTGAAACCTGTTGCCATATCTTTTGAACCAGGCCTGGCACAACCATTTCCGAAGCATTAGCAATTTGCGCTTTTCGGTTATTTATTATTCTATACAAGCAGATTATTAAATTATACTTTCTTACTAAAGCCGTCAAGTTAACACCCCGCAGTAAATTATTGCAATTACGGCAATTAACCAGATAACTACTGTGATCAATATCGGCTTGTCTTGGTAGGAAAGCTTTGTTGGATCCTCGCCTTCTGATTTAACATATATAAGATAAAGATACCGAAAAACCCCGTAAAGCACAAACGGAACGGTCAAAACAAGCCCCTTTGTTCCAAAGTGTTCAACAGTCTCGGGAGACAATGTATAGAGCATATAGGCCAAAATAAGTCCTGCCGTCACAATTCCAATCATTTGGTCAATGTATTTAATGCTATAGTATTGCAGAACCGTCCGATGATCAACCGCGTCTTTTATAAGCTCAAGTTCACTTCTCCGCTTACCGAAACCCAAGAATAGAGTGAGCAGTGCAGTGAAAATCAAAAGCCAGTCAGAAGCCTCTACTCTAATAACAACTGCACCCGAATAGACCCTCAAGAAAAACCCTAAAGACAGAGACATAACATCCAATATTACTATGTGTTTAACCCAAATGGTATAAAGTATATTATTTAGCAGATACAAGACAAGAACGATTGTGAAGGCATTAGGAGTAAAGTGAATTGCCAATCCGAGACTTAATATAATTAGAATTACCATTATCATGCTGGCAATCCTAGGTGAGATCTGACCAGCGGCTATAGGACGGAATTTCTTCCTGGGATGGACTTTATCCTGTTCAATATCTTTAATATCGTTGAATATGTAAACACTGCTACTCATTAAGCAAAAGCAGATAAAACCCTCAAGAGATTTTTCGAGTATTGGTAGGTTAAAAAGGTTTAAGGAAAAGATTAAAGGAATAAAGACAAAAAAATTCTTGATCCACTGGTTGATTCTCAGCAGTTTTAAATATGCCATTTTTAATTGCCAATTCTCCCTTCCTCGATATAAAGATTATACTAGGTGACGATATATTACAGGGCATTAAATTAGAACATCTTGTTTCGGTTCGTATAAAGTTTTAATTGGATTTTCGAAGGTTTTATAATATGAAACATCTGCATATTCCAGCAATTCCCTGTCTCCTTTGCTATCACCATACATATAAACGAGGTAATCACTTCTTTTTTTAATCAGAGCAAGGACACGTCTTAATTTTTCAACCCCATAACAATTCTCACCTTCGAAATACCCGGTTATCTTGCCATCGGCGTCAACAGCCAAATGGGTTGTATATATATAGTCAAAAGAATTAGCTATAGCCCATGGTTTAAGATATATTTCCAGCGAAGCGCTTGCCAGCACGGTTATGTGATCCGCATCTTGATGCCATTGTATCCTGCGTAATGCCTCAGGTTTAACCATTTGATTAATTTTCTCGGCGAATTTAACACCTACTTGCTCCAATTCCTCAGGCGTCTTTCCAGATAAATAATATGCAAGCACCTTTTGTTTAGCCTCGTGATTTGTGATAATCCGTAGGAGGAATTTTAAAAAAACAAAGCTCAGTTTCATGATACCAAAGTAGAAGTATCTTCTTCCAACTGCATATTTCAGGAATGGAAATAGACTATCTCCTCTTGTAATTGTTCCATCAAAATCAAAAATTGCAATAACTTTAGTATCCATAAAACCTCTCTTTATTGAAATGATCACATCCAACTTAATTTTCCCATAGAATTAGAAGAGATTACAAGTCTTTTCGATAACTATTGGCAGCAGTCAATTGACTATGCAGTTATGGAACAGACCGATCGAGCTTATGCGATACCTGCTTCTTTTGGTTGGAGAGATTTGGGTAGCTGACAGAGTGTGTTTGATCTCAGTCCAAAAGGCCAGGAGGGTAATGTGGTCTATGGGGAGCAAATTATTATTAATAGGAAAGACTGTCTTATTTATGGGGGACATCGGCTGATCGCTGTGGAGGTATGGAAGCGGTAGCTATTATTGACACCACCGATGCTCTTTTGATAAGTCCACTAAACGAGACATAGCGGGTCAAAGAAATTGTTGGAGAATTGCAAAGGCGAGGATCGGATTGTATTTAGGAATAAGTGGGGTGCTTGGCACCCCACTTACTATTTTATAGACTATTTCTTAATAATGCTCTCATTTCTGCTCAGGGGTTGACTCAAATCTTCGTGCCCTACTAGAGTATCCACTTTTTCGCCGTTAATCATGATTTGTACCTTTTTAATTCCGGTGAGTTCGGTCAGGGAGTTAACGATAGAGTTCAGGGTCATTGATTCCCCGGAACTGCCTCCAGGGTGGTTGCGCCTGATTTCCTCGCTGAAGTCTACATAAGCGATCTGGTCAATGATTTTAAAGGAACGTAATTTCGTTTCCTTGGGGATTGTGGCTCTCAGTTTCGTGTCAGTAGGCCCGGCGATGAGTTCATTTACAATCGCCTCAGCAATCGAGGTTTCAGTCTTAGTATCCTTCTGAATCTTGATTTCTCTGCTTTCCGGTAAGAGGTACATAGCCTGGTCATCACTGAAATAGAGGGTTATCTTTTCGATTGCGAATGTATTTTGTTCAGTAGCAGGGCTCTGGGAAGTTGTATTCGGATCCGCAGGTGTTTGCCCCCCGGGTGTTTTGTTACAGCCGCTGAGTACCGTTGCAACGATAAACAGGCATAGTAGTAATGATATTACTAGGGCTTGTTTCTTCATAATCTAACATCCTTTCTTTATAAGATTACCATCCCAAAATAGTTCTTTTTATATAATAGCAAATTGCAGGAATAATCTTGCATAAAATAAGGAAATAATTAAGTTACTGGCAAGATTATTCAGCCAGGTTTATAAGTCGCTGTTTCTGGCAAAATATCTAAGGAGGGAGAGTGTTGGCATGGATTATTCAATAAGACAGCTTGTAGGAGGTATGGTTGCCCGGTTAGATGAACTTCAAAGTGGAGCTGAATTTGCACAGTTGCTCAACTGTCCTGAACCAGATCTCAGGGAGGAAGCTCTGCGCTTACATGAGGAAATCAACGACCTAAAAGCTTGCCTGGAGAGCATATAACCAAACGGGGATGGGTGTTTGACTATAAGCTTTGGATAGATAAGTTGCCTTCCTCCAATCGACTAAAGTTGACACCGGTGAAAAGCTTTGTTAATATCAGGTTATAAATGAATTAAGGGGCTAATAAAGTCCCTAATATGCGAGAAACGCGAAAGTGTGTCTAGGGTTCCGCATGGGTTCAACATGGACAGGTCCGAGTGACACAGGCGCCACGGCGCTACACCGTATAGGGATAAAAGCCCAGGCGGATAGGTTTCGTTTACGAACCTGTCCATCTGGGCTTAAATATTTGTTTTTCTGAAGAGAATTTCTAAATAGTTTAGAGGGGTGTGGATATTGAATGCCAACTGTAGGAATTATTATGGGTAGCGATTCGGATCTTCCGATTATGAAGGAAGCCGTCGATGTATTAGAAGATTTCAGAGTTAATTATGATCTTACCGTATGTTCTGCTCATCGTTTACCCAAAGAAACCGCGGAATATGCTCTGACCGCTGCCGAGTGTGGAGTAGAGGTGATTATTGCTGGAGCAGGGGGAGCTGCTCACCTACCCGGAGTCATTGCCGCCTATACCATTCTGCCAGTTATCGGAGTCCCGATAAAGACCAGTACCTTATCAGGAGTGGATTCCCTTTATTCAATCGTACAGATGCCGAAGGGTATCCCAGTAGCCACGGTGGCCATTAACGGCAGCGCCAATGCAGCTCTTCTGGCCCTGCAAATACTTGCCCTCAAAGATGAAGGCTTAAGGGAAAAGCTCATGCTTTACCGACAGAAGATGGCAGAAGATGTCCTGGAAAAAGACCGGCAACTTAAAGACTTAGGTATTAAAAAGTATCTTCAACATAAGGAGGAGCAAAAATGATAACAAGGTATACCCTGCCCGCCATGGGGGCCATCTGGGCAGAAGAGAACAAGCTTGATAACTGGTTGAAAATCGAGGTCGCTGCTTGCGAAGCTTGGGCAAACCTGGGTAAGATTCCCCAGGAGGCCGTGCAGGTCATTAAGGAACGGGCTCATTTTGAGGTGGCGCGTATCCAGGAAATTGAAGCCGAGGTTCGGCATGATGTTATTGCTTTCCTCACCAATGTGGGTGAATATGTGGGCGATGAATCCAAATACATACATTTAGGTATGACTTCATCCGACATACTGGATACTGGCCTGGCTATGCAAATGAGAGATTCGGCTGATCTTATTTTGGAGAAACTAGAGAAACTTAAAAATATTATTGCCGCCAAGGCAGCCCAATATAAATATACCCTATGCATTGGCCGTACCCATGGAGTTCATGGAGAACCTACTACCTTTGGGCTGAAGATGGCCCTGTGGTACAGCGAATTGGAGAGAAACATTGAACGTCTCTGCCAAGCCCGCCAGGTAATTGCCTATGGAGCAATTTCAGGGGCGGTCGGCAATTTTGCCCACCTCGACCCGAAGGTGGAGGAATATGTCTGTGACCAGCTGGGCTTGCAGACCTGTTCCGTGTCTACCCAAGTGATCCAGCGGGATCGTCATGCTCAGTTCATGACTACCTTGGCGGTTATTGCCAGTTCCTTGGAAAAAATGGCCACCGAGATAAGGAACCTGCAGAGAACTGAGATTTTAGAAGCAGAGGAACCCTTCCAGAAGGGGCAGAAAGGCTCCTCGGCCATGCCTCATAAACGCAACCCCATGATGAGTGAACGGGTAGCCGGGCTTTCCCGGGTACTGCGGGGAAATGCCCTGGCAGCGCTAGAGAACGTGGCCCTCTGGCATGAAAGAGATTTAACCCATTCTTCGGTAGAGCGGGTCATTATTCCTGATAGTTGTGTATTACTGGACTACATACTTCAAAAATTCATTGGAATCATGGAGGGCCTGGTAATATATGAAGACAACATGGCTCAAAATATAGATAAGACACTGGGCCTGGTATTTTCCCAGCAACTTATGCTTAGCTTGGTGGGTAAAGGGATGCAAAGGGAAAAAGCCTATAGCATTGTTCAGACCCGGGCTATGCAGAGCTGGACTGAAAAACTGGACTTTAAGCAACTGGTGCTGGCAGATCAAAACGTCATGGCTTCACTAGATATAGAGGAAATTGAAAAAATATTTGATTTTGGTATCTATACGTCCAACGTGGACTACATTTTCAAACGCTGTGGGTTGAATTAGACCCCAGAGTAACAAAGCAGGCAAGGGGACACCCATAAACTGGAGAAAGATAGGAGGATTAGGTATATGAAATCAGGGGAAATGCTGTATGAAGGAAAGGCTAAACAGATTTACGCAACGGATAATGAGAAGGTTGTTTTAATGAAATATAAAGATGACGCC
>JAQUUV010000008.1:0-5769 GCA_028693695.1 Syntrophomonas sp. | reverse complement strand
TAAACTGGAGAAAGATAGGAGGATTAGGTATATGAAATCAGGGGAAATGCTGTATGAAGGAAAGGCTAAACAGATTTACGCAACGGATAATGAGAAGGTTGTTTTAATGAAATATAAAGATGACGCCACCGCTTTCGATGGTCTGAAAAAGGGAGTTATCAATAATAAAGGCATAGTAAACAACCGGGTTTCCAATCTACTGTTTAAGTTACTGGAAAATGAGGGCATTGAGACGCATTTAATTGAACAGATAGATGACCGAAACGTGTTGGTAAAGAATCTGAAGATAATTCCAGTGGAAGTAGTGGTTAGAAATGTAGTCGCAGGCAGCCTCGCCAAAAGGATAGGCGAGGAAGAAGGTTTAACATTATCTTCAACCATTATCGAACTCTATTATAAAGATGATGAACTACATGATCCCATGATAAATGAGTATCATGCTCGAGTCCTAGGATGGGCAACTGATGCGCAGTTGAAAGATATGGATGCACAGGCCAACAAAATCAACAATATTCTAAAAGCTTTCTATGACAGCATTGGCATTATTCTGGTGGATTTCAAGCTGGAGTTCGGAATATACGAGGGACGAGTCATACTGGGTGACGAAATCTCCCCCGATACTTGCCGCCTATGGGATAAGGAGAGCCTGGAAAAACTCGACAAGGATCGTTTCCGCCGGGACCTGGGCAAAGAAGAAGAAGCCTACCAGGAAGTCGTCCAAAGGATAGAAAAAGCTCTGGCTTAACTTTGATAAATAAATAAGGAGTAACAAGGGGACGGTTCTCTTGTTACATTGACGAGATTAAAAAGATGTAACAAGAGAACCGTCCCCTTGTTACTACGAATAGCGTTCAGGGAGGTATTGGGTGTATAAGGCTAACATTTATTTCACTCTTAAAAGAAGGAGTCTTGGATTTAGGCTGCCAGTGGTGGAGGCTATCAAAGTATGGGGGGAGGCAATAAATTGTTTTATGAAATAGATGATAAATTTCGAGATGAATGTGGAGTTTTTGGAATTTTTATGAATAACCCCACCAGTACCACCGATGCGGCCCGAACCACCTTTTATGGATTATATGCCTTGCAGCACCGTGGACAGGAAAGTGCAGGTATAGCTGTTTCCAACGGGCATAAAATAGAGTTACACAAAGGTATGGGGTTAGTTTCCGATGTGGTGAAATCACACCATATTGCTGAGTTGGAAGGGAATATAGCCATTGGCCATGTTCGCTATTCAACCACAGGAGGTAGTGCGCTAGTTAATGCCCAACCCCTAGTGTTTCATTATCTCAAAGGAATGGTGGCCCTGGCTCACAACGGGAATCTAATCAATACCGTGGAGCTGAAGAAAAGACTGGAGACTTACGGTTCAGTATTCCAGACCACCACGGATACAGAAGTGGTGGCCAACCTCCTAGCTCGCTATTCACAAGATACCATGGAAGACGCTCTGGCTAAATGTATGATTGACATAAAAGGTGCGTTCGCACTATTAATTATGACTGAGGATCGCATGGTGGGAGTACGAGATCAGATGGGGATTCGCCCCTTATGTATTGGAAGATTGAATGGAGATTATATACTAGCCTCAGAGTCAGCGGCCCTGGATACTGTTGGGGCTGAGTTCGTAAGAGATGTTAATCCGGGGGAAATCGTGGTAATTGATAAGAATGGGCTGCGCTCTCTGCAGGTAATCAAATCGCCCCGTAAAGCCCATTGTATATTTGAATATATTTATTTTGCGCGTCCCGATAGCACTATTGATGGCTTGAATGTAAACCGGGTACGGCGGGAACTGGGAAAGCAGCTAGCTCGGGAATGCCAGATAGATGCCGATATAGTTTTATCAGTGCCTGACTCCGGTACCGCTGCCGCCTTAGGTTATGCGGAAGAATCGGGCCTGCCATTTGAAGAAGGATTGATGAAGAACCGTTATGTGGGCCGAACCTTTATTCAACCTACCCAGCAAATGCGGGAACTGGGAGTAAGGTTGAAGCTCAATGCAGTTGGAGAGGTTGTGGCTGGCAAGCGGGTTATTATGATTGATGATTCCATAGTTAGGGGAACAACCAGCAAGAAAATAGTTCAGATGCTGCGCAAGGTTGGGGCAAAAGAAGTACACGTGATAATCGCTTCACCACCTACCAAATTCCCCTGTTATTACGGCATAGATACCTCTCGGCGGGAAGAACTCATAGCTAGCACGATGGATGTTGAACAGATTAATCAATTTATTGGTGCGGATAGCCTGCACTATATAGGTATGGAAGGGATGTTTTCCGCTATGAAAAGTGATGCGGGAATATTTTGCGCCGCCTGTTTCTGTGGCGAATACCCAGCAGGCGAGGAGAGTGTAGAATAATTATGGATAAGTGGGCAGACAAGGGGACGGTTCTCCTGTCTGTCTTGATTTCATTGACGGCAGACAGGAGAACCGTCCCCTTGTCTGGGTGAGCAGATGGGAGGTTGATTATGGACAAGGATGGATTAAGTTACAAAGAAGCGGGAGTCGACATTGATGCCGCTAATCAATCCGTGGATTTGATGAAAAAATGGACTAACCGAACCAAAAGATCAGAGGTACTTTCGGACATTGGTTCCTTTGGGGGCCTTTTTGCCCTCAATTCCGGAAAATATCAGGAACCGGTACTGGTATCCGGTACTGATGGGGTGGGCACCAAGCTAAAGATTGCTCAGATGTTAGGAGTGCATGATACAGTAGGGATTGACCTGGTGGCTATGTGTGTCAATGATATACTAGCCCACGGAGCTGAACCCTTATTTTTCTTGGATTATATAGCTGTAGGGAAACTTCAGCCGAATATGGTTGAAAAGCTGGTTAAGGGTGTGAGCGAGGGTTGCTTGCAGGCTGGTTGTGCCCTTATCGGGGGAGAAACCGCTGAAATGCCTGGTTTTTATAAAGAGGATGAATACGACCTGGCTGGTTTCGCGGTGGGGGTAGTGGAGCGCTCCCGCCTGATTAACGGGGCGACCATCCAAGATGGCGATGTACTCGTGGGCCTGGCGTCTTCGGGTATTCACTCCAATGGTTTTTCCCTGGTACGTAAAGTGCTGTTAGAGAAAGCCGGTCTAAGGCTGGATGAAGAGCTAGATGAATTTGGCCATACTCTGGGGGAAGAATTAATTACCCCTACCCATATTTATGTTAAATCGGTATTATCCTTGTTGGACGAAGTGGAAATTCACGGTATGGCTCATATAACTGGCGGAGGTCTGGCGGAAAACCTGCAAAGAATTATGCCAGCAGGAATGGGAGCAGAAATTAATGAGGCATCTCTGGAAACTCCGGCGATATTTAAGTTGATTGCCCGATTGGGTAATGTTCCTCAGGAAGAAATGTACAGAGCATTTAACATGGGGATTGGGTACGTTCTAGTTCTGCCATCACATCACCTTGATAAAGCTTTAAAGCACTTGCGCGTTAAAGGGGAAAAGGCTATAGTTATAGGTGAGGTTAATTCCAGGGAACCGAGGGTCATTATCAAATGATGCGAGTAATGGAACCTAAGCTGCTTAAACTAGCAGTCCTGGCCTCGGGGCGGGGAAGTAATTTCTTGGCACTATGGGAAGCGATCCAAAAGGGAGAATTAGATGCTGAAATTTGCCTGCTTATAAGCGATAAAGAAGGGGCGCCCGCCCTGAATAAAGCTGCGGATGCAGGAATTACCGCCCTGTTTATTGATCCGCGTCGATATCAGAATCGGGAAGAGTATGAGGCAGAAATCGTGGCCCAATTAGTGGCGCGGGACATCGATATCGTTGTCCTAGCCGGTTACATGAGGTTAGTTGGCAGGGTTCTTTTGGATGCCTATAAGATGAGAGTCGTAAACATTCATCCCGCTCTGTTACCTTCTTTTACCGGGCTGAATGCCCAGCAGCAGGCTCTAGATTACGGAGTCAAAGTTAGCGGCTGTACAGTTCATTTTGTAGATGAGGGGATGGATACCGGGCCTATTATTATGCAGGCTGTAGTAGCGGTGTACCCTGGTGATACCGAAGACAGTCTTGCGGCCCGAATTTTAGTGGAAGAACATCGAACCTATTGTCAGGCTTTACAGTTGCTGGCAGAGGGTAGAGTTTATATAAAGGATAGAACAGTACATATTATTTAGGAGGATGAATACGAAATGAAGAGAGCGCTTATTAGTGTATCCAATAAAGACGGAGTAGTTGAATTTGCTCAAGGGTTGGAAAAGTTAGGCTACGAAATAATATCTACGGGAGGAACCTATAAGACCTTACAGGAAGCTGGGGTAAAGGTCAGCCAGGTGGCAGATATTACGGGTTTCCCAGAGATTCTAGACGGGCGGGTAAAAACCCTGCATCCGAAAATCCATGGCGGGATTTTAGCGCGCCGAACCCCTGACCACTTGCGTCAGATTGAGGAACATGAAATTCAACCTATTGATATTGTGGCAGTGAATCTGTATCCTTTCCGGGAGACGGTGAGTAAAAAGGATGTTAGCCTGGAAGAAGCCATTGAAAATATTGATATCGGCGGGCCTACTATGGTAAGGTCGGCAGCCAAGAACCATGAAAACGTCATAATAATTGTAAAACCCGAGTTTTACTGGCCGGTTTTAAAAGAGCTGGAGACCGAAGGTGACTTAAGCAAGAAAATGCGATTTAAACTTGCTTTGGAGGCATTTTCCCATACCGCAGCTTATGATGCCATGATTTCTTCTTATCTGGCAGGAATCGATGGAGAAACCTTCTTGGACAATATGGTAATAGCCGGAGAAAAAGTTTATGAGCTTCGCTATGGGGAAAACCCTCACCAGAAGGCCTGTTTTTATCGCAGTATGAACCCGGGAATGGGTCTGGCCGATGCGAAACAGCTGAACGGCAAGGAGCTATCCTATAATAATATCATTGATACTCAGGCCGCATGGTCACTGGTAAAGGAATTTGAAGATACGGCCTGCGTAATTGTCAAACATACCAATCCCTGTGGAACAGCTGTGGGAAGCACCCTGGAAGAAGCTTTCGACAAGGCCTTTGCTGGAGATCCGCTTTCGGCTTTTGGAGGAATTATCGCTTTTAATCGCCCGGTAGATGTAGCTGCCGCCCGCAAAGCGGTTGAGCCTTTCATGGAGTGTATTGTCGCCCCTGGCTATGATGCTGATGCACTGGAATGCCTGCAGGGAAGGAAAAACCTCCGGGTTTTGGAATTGCCGTTGGTAGCTGCAGCTGACTTGCAGATTCGGACGGTGGACGGCGGATTTGTTGTCCAGGAGTCTGACCAGGGAGAACTAGATGTCAACAGCCTCAAGGTGGTTACGCAAAGCGCTCCCAGTGCGGAAGAACTTAAGGAACTTTTATTGGCTTGGAAAGTAGCAAAACATGTTAAATCCAACGCCATTGTGATAGCTAAAAATGGCATGACTGTGGGCGTGGGTGCCGGGCAGATGAATCGGGTAGGGTCAGCTGCCATCGCTTTAAAAGACGTGGAACAATGTAAGGGAGCGGTTATGGCTTCAGATGCCTTCTTCCCATTCAAAGACACCGTGGAATTGGCTGTTGCTTCGGGTATCCGGGCGATTATTCAACCGGGCGGCTCTATCCACGATCAGGAGAGCATTGACGTGTGCAATTGGCATGGCATAGCCATGGTATTTACAGGGATTCGCCATTTCAAACATTAAAATATCTGGGCGGAGGTAGATTCATCGTGGGTAAGAAGATATTGGTTATTGGGCAGGGCGGACGGGAACATGCTCTTGTCTGGAAGCTGGCCCAGAGTCCTCT
>JAQUUV010000139.1 GCA_028693695.1 Syntrophomonas sp. | reverse complement strand
CAGAAGAGAGATATTATGAACAACCCCCTCATTCAACTCATCTTGTCTTCCCTGGAAGTGATTCGTCGCGGGTATCGTTATGAAGATGTATTCCGCTTCTTTAAAACCGGTTTTAGCGGACTGACTGACGATGATATCGAGAAATTGGAGAATTTCGTGCTCCGCTATGGAATTCAGGGACAACATTGGAAAGAAGAATTTTACTTGGACCAGCACGAGCCTTTAGAAGAACTGAACCGGTGGCGGGAGACCTTTATCATTCCGCTCCAGAAGCTGGAGAAGCAGGTAAAAGGGAAAAATTCTATCACCTACATCACAAAGGCCTTCTATGAATACCTTGAAGACATTGGGGTGCGGGGTAGACTGGAAGAATGGATAGAAAAATTGAACGGTCTAAGCCGTTATGAACTGGTGCATGAAAATACTCAGATATGGAATATCGTTCTGGAAATACTTGACCAAATGGTGGAGATAATGGGAGACCAGGAAGTCAATATTAAAGAATACCTGCGTATCCTGGAGGCGGGCTTTTTGTCACAGGAAGTGGGTATCATCCCCACTACTATTGATCAGGTTCTGGTGGGTAATATTCAAAGGTCAAAAAGTCATGATATTCGCGGACTGTTGGTAGTAGGGGTTAATGACGGGATCTTACCTTCAGGTCAGGAAGAGGAAGGCATTTTGTCCGAGGCTGAGAAAGAACTGCTCATGGACAAGGGATTGGACCTGGGTTTTGATCTTAATCATAAATTTACTGAGGAGAAGTTTTTAATCTATACAGCCTTGACCAAGCCTAGCGAGTATCTGGGTTTGTCCTTGGCCATGGCTGACATGGAGGGTAAAGCCTTGCGCCCGTCGCTCTTAATCGATCGCTGCCAGAAACTGTTCCCTTCCTTGAAACTAGAGAGTGACGTGTTAAATAATCGCCAACATGAGTTACACAAGGTATCAACTCCTAATAGCTCCTTTAAATACTTGGTCGAAAACCTGCGACTTAGTCTGGATGGTAAAGCTAGCGAAGATTTCTGGTGGGATGTCTATGGCTGGTACTATGGACAGGAAGCCTGGCAGGAACAGTTGAGCTCAGTAATCGACGGTTTGTTTCATCATAACCAGACATCTTTTATTGGTTCTGAAAATGCCCGCCGGCTGTATCACCTACCGCTTCATTCCACCGTTTCACGAGTGGAGCAATTTGTAAGCTGTCCCTTCGCTCATTTTGTCCGCTATGGTTTAAAACCGCAGGAACGTAAGATATTTGCGGTAGGAGCCCCGGATGTGGGAGAACTATTTCATAACTGCCTGCAGTCATTTGCACTAAAACTGAGGGACGAGCATATAAACTGGTCAGAATTACAGCGGGTAGAATGTGAAAGCATTATGGACGGTATTATGGATGAAATGGCGCCCGCGCATGGGCATGGGGTATTCGCCAGTACCCATCGCTACCAGTATCTGATGAAACGACTGAAGCGGATTAGCCGCCGGGCGGTGTGGACTCTCACTACCCACCTTCAACACGGCGATTTTAAGCCTTTGGATTACGAAGTGAGTTTTGGCCCGGGATGCCCCTTTCCGGCCATCAAAATTGAACTTGGGAATGGGGAAATATTTCACCTGGTAGGAAGAATAGACCGGGTTGACTTGCTGGACGAGGAAGATGGAACCTTTGTTAAAATAATTGATTATAAATCCGGGAATCAGAAGTTCAGTCTGTCTGATGTCTATTATGGATTAAGCCTGCAACTTATGATTTATCTACAGGCCGTTTTGGCTAGCACTCAGCAGTTAAAGCGTCAGCAAATGATACCGGCAGGGATATTCTATTTTAAGATTGATGACCCTCTGATTAATACCGAATCCAAGGTAGTGGAGACCATCGAGAAGGAAATTGCCAAAAAGCTGAAAATGACCGGGTTGGCTCTGGAAGATGTCCGACTGGTTCGCCAATTGGATCGCGAAATTGGGAAGAGCTCCGAAATCATTCCGGTAGCTTTAACCAAGGATGAAGGTTTTACAAAAAATTCTTCCGTTTTGGCCCAGGAGGATTTTATGGCCCTCATCTTCCATGTTGAGGGACTGCTCCAGGAAATTGGCCGGGAGATCATGCGTGGTAAGGTGAAAATCGAACCGATTAATGACAGTCGCCGGAATGCTTGCGCGTTTTGTCCCTACCGAGCTTTTTGTCAGTTCGATCGCTTGTTGGAGGATAATAATTATAGAAATATTCGGCCTTTGAAGGACGAAGAAGTCATTACCCGAATCCGTGGGACAAAGGAGGGGACTGCACTTGCGAGAGTGGACTGAAGAGCAGGAACATGCCATAACAGCTAGAAATACTAATCTTTTGGTGGCAGCAGCAGCAGGTTCAGGCAAAACCGCGGTTCTGGTGGAGCGCATTATTCAGTTGATTATAAAGGACAAGGTGAATATTGACCGGATGCTGGTTGCAACCTTTACCCATGCAGCAGCCGGAGAGATGCGCGAGAGAATCAGCACTGCCCTTATGGCGGAACTGGAAAATAAAGATGAAAACGAAGAACACTTGAGAAGTCAGATGAACTTGCTCAACCGGGCATCTATCAGCACCCTACATGCATTTTGTACCGATGTGGTTAGAAAATATTTTCATTTAATTGATGTTGATCCCAACTTTCGTATCGGAGATACCACCGAAACTTCAATAATGAAGCTGGAAGCCATAGAAGAGCTGTTGGAAAACGAATACGCTAAAGCAGCTCCTCCATTTTTAAGCTTGGTGGAAATGTTTGGGGGGGGCAAAGATGATGCTCCCCTGCAAAACTTGGTACTGAAGACCTACGATTTTATTCAGAGTAAGCCGAATCCACTGGCATGGCTGGAAACCAGAGCTGGGGATTTTAATATGAATGAGGAAGAATTTGCCCGCTGTCCCTGGGTTGAGAGTCTTACCCAGCAACTGCGCATAAACCTAGTTGGGGCCAGGGATCTTTTTAGCGAAGCCCTACAGATTACGGAAATGTTACAAGGCCCTCAAGCTTACCAGCCCGCCCTTATAGAGGATGTGCAAACGGTTGAGCAGCTTCTTAAGGCGCTAGGTCAGGGACTACCCTCACTTTACGACCAGGTAGCTGCGGTACAGTATCCGCGCATGGGAAGGGCTGGCAAAGACACTGATGCGGTATTGCAGGAAGAGGTCAAGGAACTCCGGGCGCAGGGAAAAAAGGTCATTGAGACCATCCAGTCTAAGATATTGTTCCAAAGTCCGGAGCAATTTCGTCAGGATTTGAACGAGCTCTATCCTGAAATAGAATATCTATATACCCTGGTCAGTTTTTTTGCAGTGTTCTATCGGGATAAAAAGAGTGATAAGGGAATCGTAGATTTCAACGATCTGGAACATTATGCCCTGGCCATTCTAGCCCGGAACGAGGTAGCAGAGGAATACCAGCGTAAATATGCCTATATTTTTGTTGATGAATACCAGGATAGCAACCTGGTTCAGGAAATTATCTTGAATTGTATTAAAAAAGAGGACAATCTCTTCCTGGTGGGGGATGTTAAGCAGAGCATTTACCGCTTCCGATTGGCAGATCCCTCTTTATTTATGGAAAAATATACAGCCTTTCCAAGCAGTCTTCGGGGTCTTGACCGGCGTATCGATTTACGTAAGAATTTTCGCAGCCGGAGAGAAATAATTGAGGGGATAAACTGTATTTTTAGACAGATTATGTCCCGCGATTTTGGTGAAATTGACTATGATGAAGATGCATATCTATATCCAGGGGTAGACTGTCCAGATGCAACATTAGTGGTGAGCGATAGCACCCTTAATGGCATCCGTAAGGATGCACCAGCAACCTTAATAGTGAGCGATAGCGAACATCAGGAGTGCCCGAAGGGTGCAATCATAATAGTGAGCGATAGCGAACATCAGGAGTGCCCGAAGGGCGATACCAGTGGTGATACCGCTCCGCCCACAATGGAAATTTATTTGATTGAAAAGAAACCGGAAATACCTGATCCCGATGGGGAGCCTGTGGTTGAACAAGAAGCAGAAGAACCAGGTGCTCTGGAAGTGGAAGCCAGAGTGGTGGCCGCGCGCATACTGGAACTATGCGGACAGCCGTTTTATGACTCCCAGCAGGCTGGTTATCGTCCCCTGGAATATAGAGATATAGTGATTCTGATGCGGGCCACCCGGCAACGGGCTGATGTGTTTTCGGAAACTTTTCGAGGAGCAGGAATTCCCGTCTATGCAGATGTGGATAGGGGCTACTTTCAAACCCTGGAAATCAATATCTTCATGAATCTATTGAAGGTGATAGATAATAAGCGCCAGGATATTCCCCTGTTAAGTGTGTTGCGTTCACCCATTGGCAGATTTACCATCGACGAATTGATTTCGATCCGGGTGGGCAGTCATGGGGCGACCTACTATGAGGCGCTGGAGGAATACCTGGCCAAGCATAGTGATGATTTGCAGGTAAAGCTGCAGTCATTCCTAGATAAGCTCAATACCTGGAAAGAAGCAGCCAGATATACAGCTATGGATGAGTTAATTTGGAAATTGTTACTGGAAACCGGGTACTACTATTATGTGGGTGCCATGCCAGGCGGGATGCAGCGCCAGGCTAACCTCAGGGTTCTCTTCAACCGGGCCAGCCAGTTCCAGACCACTTCGCTAAAGGGTCTGTTTCATTTTATTAAGTTTGTGGACAAAATGCAGGCAGGCAGCGGCGATATGGGCATGGCGAAGATATTGGGAGAAAATGACAATGTGGTTCGCATTATGAGCATCCATAAAAGCAAGGGCTTGGAATTTCCAGTGGTTATTATAGCGGGTATGGGCAATGGATTTAACCTCAGTGACACTAAAGCTTCGGTATTATTCCACAAAGACCTGGGTATCGGCCCCTGTTACGTCAATCCTGAACTGCGGATCAACAAGGATACCATAGCCCGGGTAGCCATGAAGAACATGATAAAGATGGAAAGCATGGCTGAAGAAATGCGGATTCTGTATGTAGCCTGTACGCGTGCTCGCGATAAGCTGATAATGGTAGGTTCCTTGTCCGACCTGCCCCGCAGGGCGAAAACATGGAGTAAAAAGATCAGCCCGTTTCAACTGGCGCAGGCTAGATGCCATCTGGACTGGGTTGGCCCGGTGGTATTGCGCCACCGTGACGGATTGAAAGTGCGTGAATTGAGTGGGGTTAATATCGAAAACAGCGAATTATCGCCAGAAGAATTCCGCTGGAAGGTGGAGATTATCAGTCGTTCCCAGGTCGCTCAGGCAGAAGGACAACAGCAACCAAGAAGCCAGAATTTTCAGAATATTCTGCAGGACTTTCAGCCGACAAACATTTCCCTGGAGCAGGAACTGATTGAGCAGCGCTTAAACTGGCATTATCCATACGGGGAGGCGGTACAGATTCCTTCCAAACTATCGGTAAGCCAGATAAAAAACATGCAAACCCGGGGAGTGGTAAGCTTAGGGATAAACATCCCGCAGATGTTAAAGCGCCCTCGGTTCATAAGCGTTGGGGCCGCAGGGCTAGGGGGAACGTATTTTAGCGGTGCGGAAAAAGGAAGCATCATGCATTTTGTTATGCAGCACCTAGATTTTCAAAGGGTTACCTTAGGAACCCAAATCGGTGCTCAGATTCAAGAAATGGTAAAACAGGAATTGCTAAGAGAAGAAGAAGCACAGCTTGTAGACGTTGCCAGAGTCTTGAAATTTTTCCGATCTGATCTGGGCCAAAGGATTCTGCAGGCTGGAAAGGTATATCGTGAAGTTCCCTTCAACCTGGTTTGCAGAGCATCTGATATTATTGCTGGTTGGGAGCAATGTGAGGAAGAACTTCTGGTTCAGGGAGTGATCGACC
>JAQUUV010000138.1 GCA_028693695.1 Syntrophomonas sp. | reverse complement strand
ATCGGGTACGGCAATTGCTTATACCCTATCGCTATAACGGGCGAAACCGTCACTGCCTACTTAAATAATTTCAGCGTGCTGCTCTCGGGATGAATTCAGAATGCTTTTCCTTATTGGCTTCACACCTTCCGCCAACTCTCTGAAAGGCTTTTGCAAACTTACTACTTCCCGGTCACCGCATTTATTCCTTTTGAATTTACTCTCATAAAAGGATATTGTCAAATACTTTTTTAATAATAGGTAACCTCATTTTTGACTTACCTAGATGAGTTTCGATTTTTGCAGTAGTTTTTGCACAATTACTGCTACTTCAGCTCTGGTGATGTTATCCTTCGGAGCCACCATATTACCGCCTTTGCCAGTAATGATCCCGGTTTTTACACAGGCGATCATACTGCTTCGGGCATACTCTGCTGTTTTGCTAGTATCTACAAACCTGGCCAATATCTTTTCTGCATCTTCAGCTTGGAAATCCACCTTTAGCCCAGTTATATTCATGGCTTTTGCGATCATGGTCATAGCTTGTTCACGGGTAATTTTGTCTGTGGCACCAAATTTTCCATTGCCATAACCAGAGATTACTTTATACTGGTAAGCAGTCTGTATGCCACTGCTAAACCACTCGCTGCCCTGGACATCGGAGAACGCTCCCTGATCGTTCCCGGGCTTTAGTCCTAAAGCCCGTACTACGATGGCGGCAAACTCCGCCCGGGTAATATCCCTGTCAGGCTCGTAGTTTTCTTTATTTATTCCACTTACGATCATTCTCGATCCCATATCGTTGATTTCCTTTTTGGCCCAGTGTTTATCAACATCCTTGAACTCAATGGGATGCCAGATAACTGAATAGGTGCTGTTGGTCATGCTGTTAATTTGGGCATAGTATTTATTGTCGATCTGTATAATCTGGGTTGGTACGTGTATTACGGTCCCATCCTGTTCAATCACGACTGCGGTGGTAATTTTATTCGGGTTCACCCCCTCCGGAATGGCCACGGTCCTTTTGACATAGGAGTTGAATCTATTTAGCTCAACGGCTTTATCACCACAGGTACACTTTACACTGAATTCCACCGCAGGTACAACTAGGGCGAATTCACCATCTTTAGCAGAGTTCTCAACCACCTTAAGCATCTCGGTATTTGGCTTGGAGATCTGGATCTGCACTTTAATGTCTTTAAGTTCAACTTTTGTACCGAGTTGTGCCGCCACAGCGTCAATGTTAATCTGCTGGGGAGACAGGGTATAGGCTACATTTTGGGTCTTAATTTCCGCTATCGCCTGTTTATACTCCATATTTTTAATCATTTGTCCATTGAGTTCACCAATTACTGCATCGGCTTCGATATTTATAGGAATAGTAACTACTACATTATTGCCTGTCTGCGTCAGCAGTTGTTCAAATTTCTTTTCGTCAAGGGTTACAGTAGCTATGGTTATGGATCCTTCCTGGGTAATGGTCATTATGCCTTCATTTAAGGTTTCTCCATTTACTTGAATATCGACTGCATAAACTACGGCTGAATTACTGTTTCCTATAACTCCACTATGCGACCCGCCATCGTTGGATGAGGTATCTTGAGAACTAATTGCCTGGAACGTCCTGCCATATTTTTCAGCATAGTCTTTGGCTGTGGACGAGACGTATCCTATAATCTTTGCTGCCGCAGGAATTGTATCGGCATTATCAAATATGGTTGTATTTTTTGAGTTAAATTTAATACTGGTTAAACTTGTACACCCGAAAAAAGCATTTTCGTCTATGCTAATTACTGTTTGCGGAATGGTAATGCTGGTTAAGCTTGCACAATACCGAAAAACCCTCTGGCCGATACTAGTTACACCTTCGGGGATGCTAATGCTGGTTAAGCCCATGCAACCAAAAAAAGTACTATCACCTATGCTAGTTACCCCTTGTGGAAGGGTAATACTGGTTAAGCCCATGCAACCTAAAAAAGCACTGTTGCCTATATTCGTTACCCCTTGCGGAATGATAATACTGGTTAAGCCTGTACAATTGGAAAAAGCACACAGGCCGATAGTGGTTACCTTCTCGGGAATGGTAATACTGCTTAAACCAGTACACCCGGAAAAAGCCATGTCATCGATAGCAGTAACTTCTAGAGGAATATCAATATTTTTGAAACCTCCGGGACACGCCATCAAAATAGTCCCTGCTTTGTCAAAAAGCATACCGCCTTTACTTGCATAGGTTGAATTATTGCCATCTACTTCAATGGCAATTAAACCTGTGCAACCGAAAAAAGCACCATCGCTTATGTTAGTTACCCCTTGCGGAATGGTAATGCTGGTTAAGCCTGTGCAATTAGAGAAAGCATCCTCGCCAATACTGGTTACCCCTATGGGTATGGTAATACTGGTTAAGCCTGCGGGGCATGCCATTAAAATAGTCCCATCTTTGTTAAAAAGCACACCGTCCTTACTGGAATATTGTGAATTTTGACCAGCTACAGCAATGCTAGTTAATTTTGCACAACGGCCAAAAGCCTTGCTACCGATACTGGTTACACTTGCGGGAATGGTAATGCCGGTTAAGCCAGTGCAATCATAAAAAGCCCATTCGCCAATATTAGTTACTCCTTCCAACAGCGTAATACTGGTTAATTCTGTGCAGTCGTCAAAAGCATTGTTACCGATATTAGTTACGCTTGTGGTAATGCCGGTTAAGCCTGTGCAACCGTAAAAAGCATAGTCACCAATACGAGTTACATCAACCCCACCTAATTTATCCGGAATGGTAACATCTCCTCCAGTTCCGGTGTATCCTGTAATTTTGGCTTTGCCGTCTGTTAAGGTATAAGTGTAATCCCCCTCCTGGGTCTGCAGAACTTCGAACTCCCTGTCGTATTTTGCAGCATATTCTTTGGCTGCAGACGGGTCATACCCGATCATCGTTGTTGACACGGGAATTGTATTGGTATTATCAAATATCGTTGTTTTTTCTGAGTTAAATTTAATACTGGTTAAGCTCATACACCTATAAAAAGCTTGTTCACCTATACTAATTACCGTTTGGGGAATGGTTATGCCAGTTAAGCCTATGCAAGCACCAAAAGCCGCTTTGCCGATACTCGTTACCCCTTCGGGAATGGTAATACTGGTTAATCCTATACAACCAACAAAAGTAGTCTCGCCGATACTGGTTACACCTTCGGGAATAGCAATGCTGGTTAAGCTTGTACAACCAGCAAAAGCAGACTGGCCGATACTGGTTACACCTTCGGGAATTTCAATACTGGATATTGTAGCACAATAGGAAAAAGCCAGGTCAGCAATAGCGGTTACTTCTTGCGGAATAAGAACATTGGTTAAACCTCCGGGACACTGCACCAAAGTTGTCCCTTCTTTATCAAAAAGTACGCCGTCTTTACTCGAATAATTTAAATTTTCAGCAGCTACAGTAATACTATTTAAACTTCGGCAGCCACCAAAAGCCGCTGTGCCAATATTAGTTACCGTTTGAGGAATGGTAATGCTAGTTAAGCCACATATGCCAAACGCCCCTTCGCCAATACTAGTTATACTTTGGGGGAGGGTAATACTGGCTAAGCTTGTGCACTTGGTAAAAGCCTGATTGCCAATACTAGTTACTCCTTCAGGAAGGGTAATACTGGTTAAGCCCGTACAACCCGAAAAAGCCTCGTCGCCAATACTAGTTACTTTTGCAGGAATAGTAATGCTGGTTAAGCCCGTGCAACCCCAAAAAGTTTCGTAACCAATACTAGTTACTCCTTCAGGAAGGGTAATGCTGGTTAAGCCTGTGCAACCACAAAAAGCCTCGTCGCCAATACTAGTTACTCCTTCAGGAAGGGTAATGCCGGTTAAGCCTGTACAGCCAGAAAAAGCCCCTTCGCCAATACTGATTACCTCTGCGGGAATGGTAATACTGGTTAATCCTGCGGGACACTGCACCAAAACAGTCCCTGACTTATTAAAAAGTATGCCGTCTTTACTCGAATAATTTAAATTTTCATCAACTACACTAATATTAGTTAAGCTTGTGCAACTGCCAAAAGAGTCACCAATATTAGTAACACTTGCCGGAATGGTAATGCTGGTTAAGCCTGTACATTTATGAAAAGCCCATGCGTAAATATCAGTTACTCCTTCCGGGATCGTAATACCGGTTAATTGTGCGCATCCGTAAAAAGCAGATACTCCGATACTAGTTACACTTTCAGCAATGGTAATATTGGTTAGACCTGTGCAATTGAAAAAAGCATAGTTACCGATACTGGTTACATTAACTCCGCCTAACGTACTGGGGATGGTTACATCTCCCCCGGTTCCGGTGTATTTTGTAATTTCAGCTTTGCCATCTTCTGTTACAGTATAAGTGTAATCACCCTCCTGAGCTGCTTGCACCTGGTCACTGAATCCCAGCATAATAGCTGCTATTATAATACCGATAATAAATGCATTCATTTTGCTTATTTTTAGTATTTCCATAATAAAAACTCCTTCATATTTAAATTTCATAACCTTACATGATAATTGTACAATTTCTTCCATATTATATTATTTTATCATACTAAATCGGTATCCAGACCACAACGTTATTACTATCCTTTAACGCTTCTGGCAGAGATCAGCCAGGGAGCTGGAAATGGCTCCGTCATGTTTTTGCTAGTGACTCGCGATACCTCAACATTGACTGCTTCAGTGCGCTCCAAGCCGTTCCTCTCTGCTCTTAAGGGCATTTTCGCTGACCGGCACCCACAATCAGTTAAGACGATAAAACATAGCAGAAAGCTCAGCACGTGTAATTTTTTCCTGAGGAGCAAAGGTGCCGTCCGGATTACCGATAATAATTCCTGACTCCACACAATAGCCTATACCCTCTGTTGCCCAAGAAGAAATACTGTTACTGTCAGAGAAAGCAGAAAGAGAAGTATTGTTTGCGATGCTCTTCCCTGTGAATTTAACATAGCGAGCCCAGAGAGCTGCAAACTGTTCGCGGTCCACTAAGCCATCGGGGTCAAACTTGCCGTCGCAGATGCCCTGCATGATGCCATTTGCGTTGACCCAGGAAATAGCCTGCTTCTGGGGATGCTTCTGATTTACATCCTGGAAAGCAGTAGTCATTTGGTAAGCTGGCTGTCCTGCAAGATTGTAGAGCACCGCCGCAGCCTCTGCACGGGTCATCTTCTCGTTGGCACCGAATACATACGCCTGCTCTCCGCCAATAAGCTTTTTATCAATAACAAAGGCAGCTGCATCATAGTACCAATCGGAGGATTTGACATCAGTATAATCAGTAATCTTTTTGCCCTCGAACAAGGAGTTTCGGATTTCGTAAGCATCCTTGACCGTCCACTGGTTCCATACCTCCAGCTCTTCCTTAGCGTCCGTATCATCGTTATTGCACTGATAAGCCTTGGCAATAATCTTGTCCTTTGCAACCGTAAAGATCGTAAATGTCTGGCGGTCTTCGTCGTCATGATAAGCGGTGGTAGAATAATCGGAGCGCTCAGGCATGTACTCATAGTACTTATTGCCAACCGTGCCGCCGGTAACATAGGTGGTACCATCTCCGGTATTTACCTTGACATCATTTTTAACCGTCGAACGAATATAAATATGGTCATGACCATTAAGGAACAAGTCGATTTTAAGGGCATCCACGGAGTATTCGGAATCATTCACGAAGTAATCTCGTACTTCCAGCGGATCATGGTTAGAAGTGTAAGGCCCCGCATGTGTCAGCATGATACGCCATTTCTTATATGACTTTTCGTAGCATTCCTTGGCCCATTGGAGCTGCTTACGAATAATATCAGCTTTTTCAGCAGGCGGTGTAACTTCTGTATTGATCACTACAATACAAGCATCACCATACTCGATACAGCCAATG
>JAQUUV010000137.1 GCA_028693695.1 Syntrophomonas sp. | reverse complement strand
TTTTGCACAGACAATACCCGGAAGTAAATATAGTTAAACATAATACGAACTTTAATGAAGACAATGCTTTTGAAATAATGACCGGTTACGATGTAATTATAGTCGGGGTGGATAACTTCCCCACCCGATATCTATTAAATGATGCCTGTTACTTAATGAAAAAGCCCATGATTGAGGCTGGGGTAGCAGGATTTGATGGTATGGGGACAACGATCATCCCAGATGAAGGCATGTGCTACCGATGTTTGTACCCCACCATACCCGCCCCGGGAAGCGTGCCGTCATGTTCGGAAACAGGTATCCTGGGTCCTGTTGCTGGAGTTATGGGCTTCATGGAAGCTTGCGAAGCTGCCAAATTGTTAACCGCTAAAGGAACGATATTGAAGAATTCCTTACTAGCCTTCGATGGTCTTGATCTTAAATTCGAGGTTTTTATGGCGGAGAAAAATCCGACATGCCCTTTGTGTGGTACTAACCCATCAATAAGAGAACTTAAAGGGTATAAATTGATGTGTAAAACTCAAAACGATATGGAATTAGGCTGAAGTTGTACAACGCTTACAATCCTGCATTACTAATTGCAACAATTCTATGTCAGAGATTAACTGCATGGGCCAGAGTGTACAGAGTTCAAAATCTAAGGATGAGTTGAACCGTGCTAGTCAGGCCATAAACGACTGCATTAGCCACTGCCAGAACGCAATTAACAGTTTATAAGTAAAACAACAAAGGTAAAAAACAGCCAACGGGCTGCTTTTTACCTTTGTATCTCTAGGATTATATCCTGTAGTACTAATGTTGATAATCGAAGGCTATAGGCCCATATAACGGTTATAAACATCATCAATATATCCCTTGTGTATCAGCTCCGCGGGGATAAATCCCCCGTGCACCGGGGAGAACTTGTAACGCCTTCTGAATTCATACCTATTTTCTACAATGCACCTGAGCCATTTGATCAAATGATCTATTTCTTCGCGGGTATTATAAGGGGCTAGGCTTATTCGAACCATTCCTGGGATTTTATCTATCTCATTTCGTTCGTAAAACTCCAGCTGTTGATAATCTTCTTTAACTCCTAACAGATGACGGACATAGTTCTGGGCGCAAAAACATCCGGTTCGTAATCCGATACCCGCTTCAAAACAGAGTATTGCACCTACCAGGGCGTGAGGCAAGTCTTTCAGGTTGAAACTAATTACCCCTACTCGGGGCTGGGAGCCATATACTTTAAGAAATTTTAAATCTCCGAGTTTCTCCAAGGCATAAGCAGTAAGTTCTGCTTCATGTTTTGCAAGCTTATCCATGCCCAGTTTATCTAAATATTTAAGCGTTCGCGCGAGTGCAAATGCTCCTACCATATTTGGTGATCCGGCCTCTTCTTTATCGGGTGGGTTAGCCCAAAATACCTGATTCTTCATTACTAATTTAATTGTACCACCACCCTGATATTCGGGCGCCCCACTCATGAATGTTTCTCGGGGTCCTATTAACACTCCTAACCCAAAGGGTGCATAGATTTTATGCCCAGAAAAAGCTAGAAAATCGATATGGTCAGAATCAGAATGAGCTTTCATATTAAAAGGTTGATGAGGCACCAGTTGGGCCCCATCAACAAGAATTTTGCAGCCATATGCATGAGCCATCTTGGCCAATAAATGTACATCGTTAACATGACCAGTTACGTTAGAAGCGCCACATACTGCCAGGAGCTTTACCTGGGGATGATATCTTTTTAAAAGAGATTCCATATGATTAAGATCGAGCGTCCCATTATTATCAACGTTAGCGTACTTGACTTGAGCTCTTGCCCTCCATGGCAGTTCATTAGAATGATGTTCCATAGCTGAGATTACCACGATATCTTGGGATTTTAGCTGCAATCTGTATGACAGCTTGTTAATAGCCTCAGTAGTATTTTTGACAAAGATAACAGTGTCGGTAGAAAGATCAGCACCCACAAATTTCCCGATTATTTCATGACATTCATCATATATTCTAGAACTTACTAGTGATTTATATCCCGTACCTCTGTGGACACCTGAATACCAATTGAGATAATCATTCACTTCTTTTAGAATTGGTATCAGCGGTGGAGTGCTAGCGGCATTATCAAAATAAATATACTTTCCTTTCTTATTTCCTTTTACCAGTATCTTTTGATCAATACCCTTAATATCATGGCGCAATTTCATAGCTGCTGGTTTATTAGTAAACATAGTGCACTCTTTTCATACATAGTTTTATGTATACTATGTAGACAAGAGCGCTTAGGTTACTACTAATCCAGTCTCATTGCAATTAAATAAATAGTTGAATGTCAGCATCTACGGCATCCTTGAGATAAGCCTGAACGTCAATAACCTCTATTCCCTCGAGCAATTCTTCAGATTTAAATCCCATTATCTCCAGGGACAGTTTGCAGGCACAGAATCGTACCCCTTTATTACGTGCCCCTTGAAGAAAGTCTTTTAGATGTGGGGTATGATTTTCATCCATCATGTTTAGAAGCATACTTTTGCCTATTCCAGCAAGGTTCATTTTGGAAAGGGGAAGCTTTTCAGCATCTGCTGGTGTAATTGAGGAAAACATTTTTTCGTATATATTCTTGTCTTCCATAGCAATTTTCTCTACATCCCTGAGGAGAAAGAGGCCCCAAAAGGCACAGAACACAGTAGCGGTCATTCCCATTTCCTTTGCACCATTGACAAGAATTAATGCTGCCAGACACTTATCATAATCCCCGCTAAAAAGAAGAATATTGATGTGTTTTTCGCTGTTTTCCAATAGAAAGCTCCTATTCTAAATTATTGAGTACAACAATACCGGCACTGTTGTGCTCAACTCTAGTCTTTCCTTCCTATTAAAAAAATATTTAATTCATATAAATAGGATATAATACCGTCTCCTAAATGGTTTTAATTAGATCCTTAATGACTTCACCTGCCATCAATAGCCCTGCCACAGAAGGCACAAAAGCAATACTACCTGGAATCTGACGACGGATCGAACAGGTTCTGGCTGATCCTTTGGGGCAGATACAATTGACTTGGCAACTGGATTCATCAGACTCAATGGGCTTTATCGGCTCTTCCTTAGAATAAACGACCTTTAAATCATTAACATCCCGTTTCCGTAGTTCTTTTCTCATAACTTTGGCTAGGGGGCAAACAGAAGTATCGTAAATATCGGCAATTTCAAATCGAGTCGGGTCAAGTTTGTTGCCAGCTCCCATGCAGCTTATTATCGGAATGTTTTGATGTTTGGCATTTACAATCAAGTCAATTTTGGCGGTTACCGTATCTATTGCATCAATAATGTAGTCATAATCGGTAGTAACCAACTGGGAGGCGCATTTAGGCATATAGAAGGTTTGATGAGTAATAACTTCAGCCCTTGGATTAATATCTAGAATCCTATCCTTCATAACCTCCACCTTGGGTTTACCTACTGTCTTTCTGGTAGCATGGAGCTGCCGGTTAATATTCGTCAGGCATATAGAGTCATCATCAACCAGCACCAGCTTACCGACACCAGACCTTACCAGCCCTTCTACAGCGAAGGTTCCCACCCCGCCGATTCCAAAAACGGCGACGGTACTCCGCCCCAGCTTCTCAACTGCTTCTTTTCCTATTAATAACTCGGTTCTTGAAAATTCGTGAAGCATACATTATCCCTCTCATGGCTTGTTTTAAGCAAACTGGCTTTTTATGTTTCGTGAGTTTGCCGATCCTTTCGTCAAATATAAATCTTTAAGCCGCTTTTCACAATACCTTGGAGGAGACTTCCTCACCAACCCCGATCTTGCATGCGCTCTTCGGGTGCGATGGTCTTAATATCCAAACCGGGCATGGCTTCGCCTAAATCCCGCGAGACTTCTGCCAGAAAACCTCTGTATAACCATTAGTTATTTCCCAAATAACATGTAATTTGTTACAATGATGCCATCAAAAAAAATAGATGGGAGAGTGATCCTAGCACTTTCGATAGGTATTAATGACTATGGGATTAGAGAAGTCCTATATAGTCTTTATGGTGGGTGGACTTTTATCGTTCACCCTCGGGGAGAGGGGAATACAAATGCTAGAACAAAAAGCATCCCAGATTGCCAGAGCGGAAATGAACTCGGGCAGAAATTGCTGCCAGGCTGTTTTAGTGGCGGCCGGTCAGGTCTGGAATATGCCAGTAGAGGATGAGATACTTGCTGCTGCCAATTTGTTCGGCGGAGGAATGGGTAGCGGTTGTACGTGTGGGGCACTCGCTGGAATGGTTATGGCTGCAGGGATACGTGAACAATATTGTCAACATCCCCGGGGGGGCAAATTAGCCCAGGATTTACATGATCAGTTCAAAGAGGAATTTGGAGCTACCTGCTGCCGAGTTATAAGGAAAAAACGGAGTGTCCTAGAGAAAATTGGCAACCAGGCCTGTGCGGAATTGACAGCTAAGGCAGCAGCCTTGTTAGTTAGACAGTGGGAGGGGATTGATAATGGAACAGAAACCGCTAGTGTCAATTATCATACCCACGCTAAATGAAGCCCGGAAAATTGAAGGCCTGCTCCAAGAATTACAGTTCTTATTTGGAATTGAAATCATTATTAGTGACGGTGGAAGTACCGACGATACATTAAAAATTTGCGCCAATTATCCTGTAAAAGTGTATACAGGTACAGCTGGGCGCGGGATACAGTTAAATATTGGAGCACAAGCAGCCAGGGCTGATATTTTGCTCTTTTTGCATGCTGATTGCCACATATCAACAGAGATTATTCAGCAGCTAAGTGATGCTGTTGGACAGGGACGGATGTGGGGATGTGCCCAGATCAACTTTGATGATCCAGCTTTTTTCTTTAAGTGCTTGGCTTTTATCTCTAATTGGAGGGCAAGAGTTTTGAGCAGTTGTTATGGAGATCAGGCTATCTTTTGCCAAAAAGATTTCTTTTATAGAAACGGTAAGTTTCCGGAGATGGTTTTTCTCGAGGATTTGGCTTTCTCGCATATAGCGCGACGTTAGCAGAGGGCATTTGTAGTTGCGGGAAAGGTAATCAGTAGTTCCCGTCGCTTTCATGATGGCGGGAAGTGGAAAACATTTTTTAAAATGCAGGGTATTAAATTATTATATTTTCTGGGGGTTGGGGTGGAACAGCTTCACACCATTTATAGATAATACTAAGCGGGGAGTATGGCATGAATACAGCTGTTGTGATTATTAGTAAAGTACCTTTGCCCGGATATACCAAAACCCGGCTGATGTCCGTACTTTCTCCCCAGGAATGCGTTGCTTTCCATCGGTCCTGTTTAAACGATATTGTAAAAACTATCACTGTTCTAGGGTTACCAGTATTTCTTTACTATGCGCCAGCATCTTTAGCGGATGAAAGCCTGGTTGACTGGCAAGACAATAGTTGGTGGGAATTGAACGATGAGTTATTTTCTAGCGTAAGCATGTATCCGCAGCTTGGTAAAGATTTGGGGGAACGTATGTATCAAGCATCCCTTGAGGTTTTATCTAACCGGGAAGCAGTTGTTTTTCTGGGGAGTGACCTGCCAGATATACCAACAAGTGTACTTATACAAGCCATGGAAGGATTGAAATCTAATGACGTGGTGATTGCTCCCACCGAGGATGGGGGCTATTATATATCGACTACATGCTCTCTACAATGATTGGAATTATTCCCGGAGTTCTGGTTTTTACAAACCTAGGGGATAAGGCTTTAGATGTAAGGTCCCCTGAATTTATTTTAGCTGTTGTAATACTGGCTCTTATGGTTATTGTATCAATCCTCTTAAAGAGGAGATTTTCCTTTGAAGAGTTGCAAGCAAAGGTTTTACACAAACAGGATGCAGTTGACAAAGTGTATAAATACTAAGCAGGACAT
>JAQUUV010000136.1:1311-5892 GCA_028693695.1 Syntrophomonas sp. | reverse complement strand
GTTGCAAAGCGTGGTAATACTGGAGGTATTGGCGCGTTTTGACAACGAAGTATAGTGCGAAAAATACCGGAGTAAATGGTCGCTCCTTGCCATCCATGGCAACGCGACATTAGTCCATCCTTGGACGTCACGAGTTTATTTCTTGATAGTCCCTTAACAGGAGGAAAGGCAAAATGAAGGTGCGTAGTATAAAAAATCTGCCGGTCTTACTGGAAGGTTCGGCAGAGCTCTTAGGACTGGTAGAAAAGGTAGTCATAGGGGATGATTTTAAGCTTGCTTACTTGGTAATAAACTCCTATCAATCAGGTCCGGGGATAATTTTTCGGGATGATTTTATGCTAGGGGAAGATTCTGTTCTGCTCTGGGACATAAAAAGTATTAAATCTTATGCACATGGGGAAGAATCATCCATATATGAAAAAAAAATAGGTGATACGATATTTGACTGGGAGGGTAAGGAACTGGGGGTTCTAAGCGATTTTGTTATAAGCTGCGATGATAAGAAAGTTACAGGGGTCGAGCTGTCCTCTGGGGTGATAAAAGATATTCTGGATGGACGCAGTGAAATACCCCTGCAACAGATCCGATGGGCCAGTATAGCTAGTGTAATGATTGAGCAGGAAGGAAGCGATATCTTATGATCTTAAGGTGTCCGGTTTGTCGAGGACTACAGGTGGGTAAAGTGGGCAGTGACCAGTTTTATTGTTGGAATTGTTTCCTGGAATTTAATTATGCGCGGGGTAGGTTAAATCTATATGAAGTAGGCGAAGATGGTAGTCTGATCTCTATGGATGAAACTCCAGGTTTATTGTAGGAAAGTAGGTGGAGGGAAATGCCATGGTTGCACAATAAGGCTTTTCGCTGTCTACTTTTTTTTGCGGTGGTGGGAGCCACCTTTTATTTTTTGTTTTTAATCAGGGAGGTTGTTTTTAGTTTCCTGATCGGAGGATTATTGGCCTATTTTCTTTATCGCCCGGTTCTGTGGATGGAGAAAAAGGGGATAAAGCGGATCTGGGCTATCCTTATCATATATACTCTGTCTATAAGTGTGGTAGGTTCAGCTTTATGGTTTGCCATACCCAAATTGGTAAAGGAACTGAGCAGCGTAGCAGCTATGATGCCGCAGTATGCCCATCAGTTTGAAGAGCTCATTAATCAGGTTAACGGTATCCAGTGGCCAGAAAAATTGGATCAACTAATAGAGCAGAATGTCAGCAAAATTGAAAACTTCATCTATGGGGCCTTGCAAGGCTTTGTGTCCGGGATTTATACTATGTTAAGCATGGTGCTAATTATTATATTTGCACCCATTTTGGCCTTTTATATTTTAAAAGATTGGGAAGATATAAGGACGACATTCTTGAATATATTACCCCCAGGGACAAGGCGCGAATTCAGTATTATGGCTGGTCAAATTGACACGGTTGTAATCGAATATACGAAAGGATATTTATTAATTGCTGCGATGATCGGTTTGTTGATAGGTATTGCGGCAGCCATAATTGGGGTGAAGTTCGCGCTTCTTATTGGAATAATCTCTGCCCTAAGCGATTTAATACCATATTTCGGTCCGCTGCTGGGAGGAATTCCTGCCGTTGGTCTGGCTCTTTCACAATCTCCCCGTGCTGCTCTATATATGGCGCTGGCTATCATAATTTTACAGCAAATCGAGGCCAATATAATTAGCCCTAAGATTATTGGCGATAAGCTGGGGATGCATCCTCTGTTAATTGTTTTTGCTCTCCTAGCCGGAGGAAAGCTGATGGGAATTTGGGGTATGCTAATTGCGGTTCCCCTAACTGCTTCCCTTATAATTATTGTTCATTATATATATTTGAAAATTGTAGAGCCGTAATTATAGTAGGTTTTGTTGACACACGCCGATTAATAAAAGAAAATAGTTAAATGGAGTTAAAAAAGGGAAAGAGGAGGCCAGGCTCGTGTGGACTAGTAGTGAGATACGGGAGACTTTTTTGAAATATTTTGCAGAGAGACAGCACACAATGGTGGAGAGTTCTTCATTGGTTCCGGTAAACGACCCCACGCTGCTTTTTGCCAATGCGGGGATGAATCAATTTAAGGATGTGTTCTTAGGCATTGACCAGCGCAATTACATTAGAGCAACTACCTCGCAAAAGTGCGTACGGGCAGGCGGTAAACATAACGATTTGGATACGGTGGGAAGAACCCCCCGCCATCATACCTTTTTTGAAATGTTAGGCAACTTTTCCTTTGGAGATTATTTCAAAGAAGATGCTATCAATTTCGCATGGGAGTTTCTTACTAAAATAGTGGGCCTTCCAAGTGAACAGCTTTGGGCTACTATATACCAGGATGATGATGATGCCTACCAACTCTGGCAGAAGATTACCGGTATTCCGGTGGATAGAATAGTGAGGCTGGGGGAAAAGGATAACTTCTGGAGCATGGGAGATACTGGTCCTTGTGGTCCCTGCAGCGAAATTATGTATGACCGGGGTCAGAAATATTCATGTGGTCACCCCCAGTGCGGGATAGGTGTCTGTGACTGCGACCGTTGGCTGGAAATATGGAATTTAGTTTTTATGCAATATAACCGTGACGAAAAGGGTGTCATGACTCCGCTGCCCAGGCCAAGTATTGATACCGGTATGGGTCTGGAGAGGCTTACTTCAGTGCTGCAAGGGATGGATAGTAATTTCGATACTGACCTGTTTGTCCCTATTATTCAGGAAATTGAGGGTTTGACGGGACGAAAATATGATAGGGGCGAAGCTGGATTTCCCTTCCGGGTAATTGCCGACCATAGTCGCGCCTGTACTTTTTTAATTGCGGATGGGATTTTGCCCAGTAATGATGGTCGAGGCTATGTACTGCGCCGCATTTTGCGTCGGGCAGTTCGTTTTGGTCAATCCTTGGGGGTAGAAGAACCATTTCTATTCAAAAACGTGGATGTAGTTTGTGAATTAATGAAGAATGCTTACCCACAGCTTATAGAAAAAAAGGACTTTGTTAAAGAGGTTATCAAGGTTGAGGAAGAACGGTTTTTCCTTACTCTAAAAGAAGGGGTAAAGAAAGTTGAAGAGATAATCAAAAATGCTGACCGTGAAGGCAGAAAGGTAATTAGAGGAGCAGAAGCTTTTGCTCTTTATGATACTTACGGATTTCCCCTTGACCTTACTGAAGATATGGCGGAAGAAAATCAGTTCACGGTTGATACTGATGGTTTTAGCCAAATGATGGAAGAACAGCGCAATCGGGCACGCAAGGCACAAAAGAGCGGAAATCATTTCGCCAACGATCAACTCCTGGCAGGGCTCCTAGCGGACGTACCGGGGACAGGTTTCACCGGTTATGATAGATATGAGGACGAATCGGTGGTATTAGCAATTATCAAAGATGATGAAATCGTAGATTTTGCTGCCGATGCAGATATAACGGTAATTAGTTCCAGCACACCCTTCTATGCAGAAAGTGGTGGACAAGTGGCTGATACCGGTTTCATTCGGGGGGATACAGGACTAATGCAGGTTCTGGACGTGCAAAAAGTAGCACGGTGGGTTATTCATACGGGTAAGGTATCAGGTAGTTTGCGCCGGGGTGACCAGGTGAATTTAGAACTGGACCGGGAAAGAAGACTGGATATTTCTCGCAACCATACCGCTACCCATTTATTGCATAAGGCTTTGAGAATAGTACTGGGAGAACATGCCCAGCAGAAGGGGTCTTTGGTTGAACCTGGCAAGCTACGTTTTGATTTTTCGCAACTAGTAGCTTTAACCGGTGAGCAGTTGAGTGAAATTGAGAGTATAGTAAATCGAGCCATACTTGATACTTATACGGTAAATACTACTGTTAGCGGAATTGAAAAAGCCAGGGAAATGGGAGCCATAGCCCTATTCGGGGAAAAATATGGTGAGGAAGTACGAGTGGTACAGGTGGGTGACTTTAGTATGGAACTGTGTGGTGGGGCGCATGTTAGCAATACTGGGCAGATTGGACTCTTTAAAATTGTGAGTGAAGGTAGTGTGGGTTCAGGTTTAAGGCGAATTGAGGCCTTAACCGGCAGGAATGCCCTGGCATATTTAAATGATATGGAAAAGGAACTCAAGGAAGCGGCGGCCATTTTACGCACTCCACCTAGTGACTTAACTAAACGTATTGATGCTCTGAACCGATCCTTGAAGGAGCGGGAAAAGGAAATTGAGCAATTAAAAGCCCAGATATCCAAGGCATCCAGCGATGATGTAATAAATGAGGCTTATGATTTTAACGGGGCACGGATTCTGATTGCTGAGATTCAGAGTGGGGATGGGAATAACATTCGCCAGAACGCGGAGATGTTGAAGGACAAACTAGGCAGCGCGGTGGTGGTTTTAGGAGCTGTTGTTGAAGAAAAGGTCGCTCTGGTCTGCTTTGCCAGCAAGGACCTAGTTGCGAAAGGGATCCATGCCGGCAAAATCATTGGTGTTGCTGCTCAAGTGGCTGGTGGAGGAGGGGGAGGACGCCCCGATATGGCACAAGCCGGAGGAAAAGATACTAGCAAATTAAGCGAAGCTCTCGCTGCTGCGAAAGCAATGATTGAAAAAACCTTAGCCTAAG
>JAQUUV010000136.1:0-1211 GCA_028693695.1 Syntrophomonas sp. | reverse complement strand
CCTAAGCAGGATTATTTCGTGAGTTTGTAGAAATAGTTTCGATGAAGAGGAGGTGATCGTATGCCTCAAGGTCCAGGAGAAAACACGGTCAGTTTTAAACGGGAAATTGAAGATGAGGATCAGGTGTACTGCATTTTAAAGACTGTTTATGAAGCTTTGGTAGAAAAGGGCTATAATCCTTTGAATCAGTTGGTGGGCTATATGATATCGGGAGAACCTGCCTACATAACGAGTCATAAACAAGCTCGCAATTTAATTTGCAAGGTGGATCGCGACGAGATTATGGAAGTTCTGTTAAAGAAATACCTTGGATAACTGACTTATTTAGGCCCACGCTTTAGGATTTGCTGCGAAAAATCTGCTCAGGCATCAGATGACACAGTTATTCCGTGACGAACCCTTAGCGTGGGTATTTTTATGGATTTTGGGATTTAATTTGGCTACTGTGCGCGGTATTGAGAATTTATGTATAAAAATGGTATAGGGATGGGTATTTATGAGAATAATGGGCTTAGATGTGGGTGAGAAAAGAATAGGAATAGCCATTAGCGATCCGATGGGATGGACGGCACAGGGTCATTCGGTATTAACCCGGGGCAGGCTGACAAATGACTTGGAGCACTTGGCCCGTTTATGTGCAGAATATGAAATTGAAAAAATCGTTGTGGGCTTTCCTCGCAATATGAATGGAACGGTTGGTCCTAAGGGGGAAGAGATTAAGGAATTTGGACGGGTGCTGGAGGAATATTTATCATTGCCACTGGATTACTGGGATGAGAGGTTGAGCACTGTAGAAGCTCAAAGAGTTTTATTGGAGGGTAACGTATCCCGCCAAAAACGCAAAGGAGTTATCGACAAATTGGCCGCCATGAACATATTACAGGGTTATCTTAATAGGCTGGCTAATAAGGGACTATCAAGCAATAAATAAGGCAGAAGACTCCGAGTATTTTTCGTGCTAGACAAGGCGTCAAAGCGTGGTAATACTGGAGGTATTGTCGCGTTTTGATAACGAAGTATAGCGCTAAAAAGACCGGAGTATATGACTAGTTTATTACTTGATAGTCCCTAAGTTATTTGACAAAGAAGCGTGGGAAATATTAGAATAACTTTAGTCTTTAAATAGGAGGTGTATACATGGATAACGAGGAAATATTTGACGAAGAGGATTTTCCGATATTGGTTTTGGTAGACGAAGAGGGTGAGGAACA
>JAQUUV010000135.1 GCA_028693695.1 Syntrophomonas sp. | reverse complement strand
AAGCGTAAATCTTTAACTGGTGGTTAACAATTTCGAAGCCCTCTTTTTCCAAATGTTTTTCCAGGCTATCCAACAGGCCTTCCTCCACTTCAAATATCCTGTTGCAGGCTATACATAATATATGATGGTGTTGGTGTTCTGCCTGATCCGAAAGTTCGTAGCGATATTTGCCCTCGTCAAAAATCGTTTTATATAGAACTTCAATAGCTGCCAAACGTTCCAGCGTACGGTAGACCGTAGCAATACCAAGATTAGGCACTTTCTTACGTGCTTCATATAACACTTCCTCAGCACTAAGGTGTTCTCCCCTTTTATTCTGCATTACTTCCAGCACCGCTTTCCTTTGCTGGGTTAACTTATAATCCGCCTTTTCCAATCTCTCTTTTATAACTTGCTCAAACATTATTCATCACTCCAATAATGATAATCATTATCACAATAAAATTATAAGTTAAATACATCATTATTACAATAGGTAAGTGAAGTGCAACAGCAGGGTACTAATTACCTTTCTCTTAGATAAACTTCTGGATTTTCCACCTGCTTTCTTCTTGCTTTCGGATCGGTTTTAAATTCAATATAGTCGAGTGCTAATGTAAGCGACCACGATATTAGGAAGTATAGCACTGCTACCATAATAAGCGGGAAGAATGCATCAAACGTCCGGCTTCTAATAATATCGCTAGCTTTAGTCAAATCCTGAACTGCTATATAGCCTACAATAGAGGTCATCTTCACCAGCGAAATGAATTCCCCTTTATAGACAGGCAAAACCTGTCTGACGGCTTGCGGCATAATTATGTAAAGAAAAGTTTGTATTTTGGTAAATCCCATAGCAATACCAGCTTCATTTTGACCTTTATCCACGCCCTCTATGCCGGTTCTAAATATCTCGGCTGCGTATGCTCCAAAATTCAGTCCAAATGCAATAACCGCAACAAATGTCGGATTAATATTTACCGATGCAAATACAACATAAAAGACCAGCATCAAAAGCACCAGTACAGGCGTGCCTCTTAGAATCGATATATAAACTTTAGCCAGCATTTGCAGTGCCTTTTTACGCGACATTCTCATGAAGCAAATAAGTGCTCCCAAAAGGGTACCAAAAATTGAGGCAAGTATAGAGATGATAACAGTAGTTTTTAGTCCTTCAACTATCAGTAAATAGCGGTTTTCCATAATAATGTTGTTATTAAAACTGTTGGTAACGCTCTGTATAAATGAGATATTAAGTCCTTCAGCTCTATTTGTTTGCGCAATCGGTGCCTTCTTAACCATCAGTACCTGAGCATTAGCAAAATACGGCTGAGTAAAATTGACTGATTGTTTCCGTTCCTCGGTAGAAGTCATACCGGTAACGATTAAGTCAACCTTGTTGGCCTGCAGGGCAGAAATAAGAGCGGAAAACTTCATGTCTACAAATTCAATGGGTCTACCAAGTTTGGCTCCAATTATTTTGGCAAGTTCGCCATCATGGCCAATAACTGCTCCATTTTTATCGATAAAACAGAAGGGTTCTCGGGTAGCATTAACCCCAATTTTAAGGACATTACCATCCTTGGGCACAGCAATATACATTTCTTCATATGGCGATAAATCTTGTTTGAACCAGCGCACCTTCATATCAGCTAATGTTCCATCTTTCTTTAGATCCGTAATAACCTGATCTACTGCCACAAGTAATTTCTCATTACCTTTTCTTACAGCAATTGCGGTATCCTCGTTTTGAAGTGCTTCATCCAGATACCCTATTTCAGGATTGTTTTTAGAAACATTCATTGCGGTTGGGTAGGCAGTAACTATGGCATTAATCTGACCGGTTTTTAGCGCAACCACCGCATCCATAATATCATCAAAACTTCTAATATTCGCTTCCGGAAATCTGCTTTTTGCCAGTTGTTCACCGGTAGTTCCAGTCATCACCCCGATTTTTGACTTACTGGCATCATCCAGTGTAGTGATTAGTTCTTCAGATTTGCTGCACCCGACTAATAAAACCGATAAAATAACTAGACATATAGATAATACAGCCATTTTTCTTTTCATGCTTACTCCCTAATATCATACAAAATATTTAACTGCGATCGATCCCTATTTGATTAATTGGCGTTCATTAGCAAATGATCAACCATCCGAGCTGCTCAATATCTGGTCACATTTTTTTGTTTCAAGCGCTCTTTACCTATCAGAGGGTTTGGTGCTGATCACCCAACCACATATGGAAGGCCGACCAGGAAGAAAAAGCCAGGAATTAGTTTGTTGCTTATAGTAACATAATATTCCATTTTGCAGGATTATTAAATAATTAAACGAAAATCTATACAGCAAGATAAATTTACTTAGGACGAACACTTTGTCTAAACAAGAAAGGTAAGTGAAACGCCATATGCTTGAAGTCTCTATCTCAATACAGGAAAGCATAGCTCTGATTTCCCTGCGGGGACGTTTCGATGGCTTGGGGTCCCAACTTTTCGATCAGGAAGTAGGGAGCCGAATTAAAGACGAAAAGCAATGGGTGATCGACTTCAATGAGGTCGTATATCTATCCAGCGCCGGAATTCGTTCTCTACTTAAGGCTGGGAAAAAACTTATTAAAGTGGAAGGTAAACTTATCCTCATTGGCCTAAGTCGTGATGTAAAATCAGTACTGGAGACCACGGGCGTACTTCAGTTATTCGGACAGGCTGAAAATCTGGATCTTGCACTGGCTATCATAAATAAGGAGCAGTTGTCACAAAGTACTGCAGAGCATTTCGATGCCTTGGGAAGAAAATGTTCTTTCCAGGTTCTATCCGATCAGGAGGGCTATCTTGATGTCTGGAATCCGTTAAAAGCGGCGTCATTACAAAACCTGAATGCCGGGAGCCTTATGGCTGCAAGTATGGATGATCTAAATGTGGCTTTTGGAATAGGTGCATTGGGGACAGACCGCATGAACGCCATTGAAGGTCTGGGCTCATTTATGGTTTTGGAAAACATGGCTGCTGTATTACCGGCTGATGGTTATAACCAGCCAGATTTTATGCTCGCCAAGCAGCCTCAGGATACGCTTATGTTCATTGCTTCTGCAGTCAGCTTCAGCGGGCAAGCCTGCGGGCAGATAGATCTGGCAGCCGGTGCGCCGGTACGCCTACAGGACCTTCAAAGGCTAGCTTTTGACAAGCTGCAGGAAATACGCAAGCAACCAGCATCTCTGGTGGGCATGATTATTCTCGCCCAGATTCATCAAGGGAAGGGTGAATACTACCAGAAAGTTGAGGAATTGATCGAAAATAGAACCCTTGAACGTGAGCTTACAGGACATCAGACGATCATGGTGATTGGACTGGGCGGAAATGCAAACTGGGAAGCCGATGAAAGGCTTTCTCCGCTTCTTCAACAGCATGGCATAAGGCCAGGCGAGGAATTTTTCTTAGGGAATGGACTATTATTTTCCGAGCTTCTTGATTGGGAAAATATTAAAGCACCGGGTGAAACCTTGAAGTATTGTTCCGACCTGGAGCTAATGCAGGATGTGTTTATGGCGAATGAAAACACTGGTATTAGCGAAGGACGGGTATGGCTATTTGTCCCCGGGCAAATTCGCTCTGGCGAAGAAAAACAATTACAGGTGGAATTTACGGAAGAAATTTCTTTCCCCGAAGAGTGGGAAATCATTACCCGGCGGCTTTATGC
Source organism: Syntrophomonas sp. (assembly GCA_028693695.1). Taxonomy (GTDB): domain Bacteria; phylum Bacillota; class Syntrophomonadia; order Syntrophomonadales; family Syntrophomonadaceae; genus PHAA01. The sequence goes on along the minus strand of JAQUUV010000135.1, from coordinate 2,248 downwards.
CGATGCTACCAAGGTCATTCTGGAGCCGTTAAACGGGGGATTCAGCCCGGGTAAGCCGTTTCGAGTAAGCGCCTACGACAAAGAAAACCGGCGGATGATTCCCACCGTTCTTAAGCTGGGGCCAACAAAATTAATAGAAATGGAAATACAAAACCATCAAAAATACGTACATGGCTATATTCTTAACAATTCCACCACTATCATGGGGAAAACTACCCTCGGGGCATCGACTGGTATGCGTTCCAATTTTGTGGGTATCAGTGGACCGGATAGCAATCTTAGCTGGTTAACCAATCGCTTCCGGGAAAGACCAGTAGAAGAATTAATACCCCTCTTTGATGAGATTTTTACCCATATCCTCAAACCTTGGTATGGCCAACCCCGCTGGGAAATGATCAAACCCTATCAGGATCACAATCCACTGGTACTATTTCCCATGATCTTTGAGGCGGCCGAAAAAGAATTCGGTATTTCTGCTGCGGAGGAGACGATTTATTGTCCCGAACTAGGGATGGTTCTTCCTAATCCTTATCATTTTCTAAAACATCAATATGCTGCGCGTCAATCTGTATCACAGCTATGGTATACCGGCATTAACCACGGAGATTTGAATATGCAGAACATCCTTTTGGATGAACGGGATAATGTTTATATCATCGATTTTTCCGATACACGACCCAGAAATATCGTTTCTGATTTCGCCCGTTTAGAACCTATATTCAAATTTGAAATGACCCGACTGGAAAATGAAGAAGACCTGATTGCTTTGCTGGAATTGGAAAGAGCCTGGTGTCAGGTAGATTCCTTAGAAGAGGTGCTCCCTTTTGTCTACCAGGGTAATGACCCTTCTGTGGAAAAGGCTTACCAGATGATCTCCCGAATCAGGAAATACGCCAAAACCGTAGTTCTCTTTGAAACTGATATTATTCCTTATCTCCTGGCCATGTTGGAATGGACTTACCCGGTCGTTGTATTTAGTCAAATGACACCATTTGGTAAGAAAATGGCGACTTATAGCGCGGCTCTCATCGTGAAGCAAATTATGAGATTGGAGTCAAAGGTTAAGTGAGAAATACCCTTATGGTCAACAACATCAATAAAGTACTTGGCATTCAGTCCAGGGACAGCGAAAAACTATTACAGTTAGGTCCCATTTTTTTACTGACAGGTTTGGCTTATGTTGCCGGTGTTGTATCTGTCCAAAGCTTGTTTGTCTCTCGTTTTGGGATTGAATACTTACCAGTGATGTACCTGATAGAAGCTGGCATTTTACCTCTTCAGCTATGGCTGTTTAGCCGTTTAAGCCAGAGATTGGCGAAAGGTACCATGATAAAGGTGTTCTCCCGGATAATATCGTTTGGTATTTTGGTCTGCGCTCTGTTTGCCTTGAGCATGTATTGGTTGGATTTTCAATTGTGGATGTTCTTTCCCCTGCTTTTCATAATGGTTATCTTATTGCGTATTCTCGTTCAGTTGATGTGGATGTTAGGTGACGGTATTTGCTTGCTGCAGCAGGCCAAGCGTATTTTCCCCATCCTGGGGGCACTTTTCACCTTGGGAGCAATCCTGGCCGGCCTACTAGCCCGCATCTTCACGACTCATTTTCAAGGCTTCGGTACCGAATTGCTTATCTTACTGGTACCTATCGTATTGTTTTTTTCCCTGTTTCTATGGCGCCGACTCATCTCTAATTATTTCTTGTCGGCCGACCTGGAGGAGGCAAACGATCGCGGGGCCCCAATGACTACGGTAATAAAGACCGTTTGGTCTTCTCCTTTTTTAAGGTTTTCCTTGCTTAGCTTTGTGCTTTTGTTAAGCCTATTTTATGTGCTAGATTATGAATTTTTTCTGTTTATGGCTGCTAAATACCCGAGCAGTGATGCAATGACACAATATTTTGGTCTATTTACTGCCATTCTTTACACTGTTTCATTATTAGTCGGTTTGTTCCTGAATCGCCTCATAGACGGTGTAGGAATCGGAAATACCATTTTTCTAATGGGCGTAACCGTATGCATTCTTTTTTTGGGAACAGGTTTTATGGCTCACGGTCCATGGGCCTTAGATGCTTTTTTCGTGGGTGATTTGATGATAGATGTGCTGTCCTTCACCTTGCTGCCACCCATTAGTCAGGTGTTCTACAAACTCCTGCCAGCCGAACAACGAGCAGGAGCCAGCCTGTTTTTTGCAGGCAGCATCAACGCAGGTGGAAAACTGGTCAGTGCAGGAGTTACGGGCCTGCATTCAA
>JAQUUV010000007.1:5975-28674 GCA_028693695.1 Syntrophomonas sp. | reverse complement strand
GCACCTCCCAACGTGAAATATGTTTCAGTATGGAGTGCTCAGGAGATGTGCGATATTATGTTGAAATATCAGCCTGCCTGTGATGTTATCATAGGTGCGGCAGCAGTAGGGGACTTCCGAATTGCCAATGTTGCTGAACAAAAAATGAAGAAAACCGAGGATAAGTCCTGCAAGCTGACCCTGGAATTAGTGGAAAACCCGGATATACTTAAAGAACTAGGTAAGAGAAAACAGGATAGCCTTATTATGGTAGGTTTCGCGGCGGAAACGGAAAATGTTCTGGAAAACGCTCGCAAAAAATTGGTATCGAAAAACTTGGACTTAATTGTAGCTAACGATGTAACGATGGAAGGGGCGGGGTTCGCTACCGATACAAATATCGTTACTTTTATAAGCAGAGCAGGTGAAGTTGTAGCTTTGCCGAAAATGAGCAAAGATTTAGTTGCTGCTGCCATCATTAATAGGGTAGTGGAATTACTATAAGGTTTATCATGAAAGGGGAGGATTGTTGTGACAAGAAGGTTGTTCACCTCCGAGTCAGTTACCGAAGGTCATCCCGATAAGATGGCTGACCAAATATCAGATTCCATTTTAGATGCGATGCTTGCCCAGGACCCTTATGCGCGAGTAGCTGCTGAAACCTTGGTAACCACTGGTCTGGTACTGGTATCCGGGGAGATTACCACTGATTGTTATGTCGATATACCTAGACTGGTACGCAGTACCATTGCGGAAATAGGATACACCAGAGCCAAATATGGTTTTGATTGTGATACCTGTGCGGTGTTAACATCTATAGATGAGCAATCTACTGATATTGCCATGGGGGTTAACCAAGCCTTAGAAATCAAGACTTCAGAAATTTCCTCCAGTGAACTGGATGCTATTGGAGCCGGAGATCAGGGTATGATGTTTGGTTATGCTTCCAACGAAACTGAAGCATTTATGCCTATGCCTGCATTTTTGGCGAACAAGATGGCCAAACGTTTAACTGATGTAAGAAAAGAAGGTATTATCACGTATCTACGTCCCGACGGCAAAACCCAAGTGACAGTTGAGTATGATGGGAATAAACCGGTTAGAGTGGATACGGTCGTTGTTTCTACCCAGCATCATCCGGATGTGGACCATGAAACGATAGAGAAGGATATAATAGAAAAAGTAGTGCAGGAAGTTATCCCGGCTGAAATGCTGGATGATAATACTAAATACTACATCAATCCTACCGGGCGCTTTGTTATAGGTGGTCCTCAAGGGGATTGTGGGTTAACCGGCCGGAAAATTATTGTGGACACTTACGGCGGAATGGCTCGGCATGGGGGAGGAGCTTTCTCTGGTAAGGATCCCACCAAGGTGGATCGCTCAGCGGCTTACGCAGCTCGGTATGTAGCTAAAAACTTAGTAGCTGCGGGGGTAGCTGATCGCTTGGAAATTCAACTGGCCTATGCAATAGGGGTAGCTCGCCCGGTGTCTATTTCGGTAGAGACTTTTAATACGAATAAGATATCAGATGAGAAAATAGTCGAGCTGATTGAGAAGCATTTTGATCTTCGACCAGCAGCCATTATAAGAGATTTGGATTTAAGGAGACCTATCTATAAAAAAACTGCCGCTTATGGCCACTTTGGCAGAAGCGACCCAGATTTTACCTGGGAAAAAACGGACAAAGCGGAAATCATCCGCAAGTCTGCTGGCCTATAGTCAAAGCATGGTTCAAAAATAGCACACAAAAAATCCAGGCAGGTGACAGAAGTGAAGATCAAGGCATGAGAAAAGCCCGTGATTGAGGCGTACATAGGTACGTTGATTGAACGGGCTTTTTGAAATAATGCTGCGATTCGCTTTTGTCAACGGTCTGGGGCGGGAATTCCCGCCTTTTAGATATTAATGGTTGACTCTTGAGGGAGGTATAAATGAAGGGCGTAGAACTTGTCATGAATTTACCCACTAGAAAATTGGACGGCGCTTATACCTATAGTGTTCCAGATAAATTACTTGCAGAGGCTACTTTTGGCAAACGGGTTCTGGTTGATTTTCGAAGCAGGAAAGTAGAAGGGTTTATCGTAGGGGAGTTGGAAGAATACGAGGTTCCTGACCAAATGCCCGTAAAATCTCTGATAAAGGTTTTGGATGTAGAGGCCGTTTTTGACCGGTCTTTGCTGGCTTTGGCCCGCTGGATGGCTGAATATTATCTATGCCCGTTATCTCTAGCCATTAGTATTATGGTTCCCAGGATTCTACATCATAAAACCAACCAAGTTATTTTGCCGGCCATAGATGAAGCTAGTTTTAAGAAATTGGGGGAATTGGCGTTCAATCTAAATCAGGATCTGTTTACTGAGCTTTGGCAGCATGGGGAAATGGATTTGAGTCAAGCATTGAAATATGCCAGTCTTGATGAATTGAACGATTGGGAAAAGAGCGGCTTTATAACTGGTTCTGGTATATACCGTATGGGCCATGAATATAAAAAGGGCTATGTCTATGCCTTGGGGCAATTTGACCCGGAAAAAGATTTGTCTGCTCTTAAGCGAAAAGCACCCCGTCAGGCTCAAGCTATGGAGCTATTAGTATCTGCTTCCCAGCTTGATAGAGACTACCTGGATAGTACAGTATCTCTGACAACGATGAAAGCCCTGATCAAAAAGGGTTATGTTGTGGTAGAGCGTAAAAGCAACATCCTGCTGGGTAGAAGAGTGCAACTGAATGACGAGCAGGAGTTGGCAGTGAAACAGGTGGAAAAAGCCCTGCAGAGCCGAAAAATGAGCGAACTGCTCCTTTTTGGGGTGACCGGCAGCGGCAAAACTGAAGTATACCTGCAAGCTGCGGAAATAGCCATTGCAAATGGGAAAGGCGTCATCGTCCTGGTTCCAGAAATAGCTCTGACCCGGCAATTTGTGGATGTTTTTGCTGCCCGCATTGGACAGATGGCGGTCCTTCACAGCGGGATGTCTCCAGGCGAACGCTACGACGAATGGAGAAGGATAAAAAGAGGAGAAGCGAGATTGGTTCTAGGTGCACGATCGGCTGTTTTTGCACCGATACTTGATTTGGGGCTTATCATTATTGATGAGGAACAGGAGGGGAGTTTTAAACAAGAAGAACTACCCCGTTATCATGTTAGGGACGTAGCCCGGCAGCGGGCGTACTTGGAATCAGCGGTAATTCTTATGGGCAGCGCTACACCATCCTTGGAAACCTTTTATGCTGCCCAGGAAGGTTCAGCTAAACTGCTAGTACTAAAAAAAAGGGTGGGCGGGGGTCAGATACCGAGGGTTATGATCGAAGATTTACGAATAGCTTTTAAAAACGAGTCCCGTAGTTTGATTTCTCCATTCTTAAGAGATAAAATGGGCCAGAACTTGAGCCGGGGTGAACAAATCATAGTGTTTATTAATCGCCGGGGATATTCACCCATGACTATATGCTGGGAATGTGGTAATATTGCATCGTGTCCTTCTTGCTCAGTGGCTATGACCTATCATCAGGACATTCAACAAAATGTATGTCATTATTGTAATCACCAAGCTGAGCAAAAGTCTGAATGCAGTAACTGTGGAAGTAAACATCTGCAGCTTATTGGTGCTGGTACGCAGAAGATAGAAGAAGAAGTCAGGAGTCTTTTCCCCAAAGCTTTGGTGGAGAGATTGGATATGGACAGCAGTAGGAGAAAAGGTATCCAAAAATCTATTCTTGACCGTATGAAAAAGAAGGAAATTGATATACTAATAGGCACCCAGATGGTTGCCAAGGGGCTGGACTTTCCGAATGTTTCTTTGGTGGGGATAGTTGATGCCGACAGTATATTAAATCTACCTGATTTTCGGGCCGGGGAGAGGTGTTTTCAATTGCTGGTTCAAGCAGCTGGGCGGGCAGGAAGGAGTAATACTGCGGGCGAAGTAGTAATACAAACCTATAATCCCGATAACCCAATTATCAAGTTGGCTAGCAGTCAGGACTATCGCAGGTTCTATGAGCAAGAAATCAGGTTGCGAAAACTCTTAGTTTATCCACCCTATACCCAGTTGTTAAGAATCGTTTTCAGTTCAGAAGAAGAAGATAAGGTTCAGCAATCAGCAAATAATATTGCCCATCGCATAGAGGAAATTATTGATGCTAGCGAGGAAGAAATTGTGGTGCTGGGACCTGCAACCTGCCCCATATACAAAATTCGCAACCGCTTCCGATATCAGATTATAATAAAATGTGCTAGTTTATCTCTGCTGCAGAGTATTGCCAAGCATATTCTCACCACAGGAGTCCCCAAAGATGTTAAAATGGATATGGATTTTAATCCTATCTCTACGATATAAGGAGGACCGCTATGTCTGTATATAAAATACTTATCGATCCTGATCCGGTATTGAGACAGAAGTCCCTGCCGGTTAAAAACATTAACGCGGGGATTTTACGAGTATTGGAAAACATGCGTGATACGATGTATGCAGCCGATGGGGTTGGATTGGCAGGACCCCAGATCGGCATAAGCAAACGTATTATTGTAGTTGATCCAGGAGACAATTTACTTGAGATCATTAACCCCGAAATTATTGATAGCGAGGGAGAACAATCTGGCAGTGAAGGTTGTTTGAGCGTACCTGGCAAGGTCGGCTGGCTCAAGCGGGCACAAAAGATAAGGGTAAAGGGTTTAAATCCTAAGGGTGAAAACATCGAGTTGGAAGCCACGGATATGTTAGCAAAAGTTCTCCAGCATGAAATTGATCATCTGGATGGGGTCCTTTTTCCGGATAAGGCCATAAGAATAAGAACAGACTCAAAATAGACAAGGGGAGGACTGGCTTTGAAAATTGTCTTTATGGGAACTTCGGACTTTGCAATACCTTCAATGGCAAAAATTATTGATTCTCAGCATGAAATTGTCGGAGTGGTAACTCAGCCGGATCGGCCCAAAGGCCGAGGTAAAAAAGTAATGTCTTCTCCAATCAAAGACTTGGCATTAGAACATAATCTTGATATTTTTCAACCTGCCCGAATAAGAGATGAAGATTCCATCGATACATTGCGTAATTGGGAGTCGGATATAATCGTGGTGGTTTCATATGGGCAGATTATACCATCAGAAATTCTCGATTCGCCCCGGCTGGGATGTATTAACGTACATGGTTCTTTACTGCCTCATTACCGAGGGGCGGCTCCTATTCAGAGGGCAATCATGGCAGGGGAAAGTGTGAGTGGGGTTACCACCATGTTTATGAATGAAGGTATAGATACTGGTGATATCATCCTGCAAATGCCGGTAGATATGGATGAAAATATGGATCATGGTGAACTGGAAAGCATTCTTGCACAAGTGGGCGCTGATTTACTGATAGATACAATTGCAGTATTGGCTAGTGGCTCTTGTCCTCGAAGAAAGCAGGATAACCGTCGCAGTAGTTATGCTGCTATACTGACGCGGAAAGATGAGGAAATTGACTGGAATGATAGCGCCATAAAAATACGCAACCGGGTTAGGGCTCTAAGTCCCCAACCGGGCGCATTCACCTCTTTTAAGGGAAACAAACTAAAATTATTCAACTGTCGTCTGCTTAGCGAAGAAGGAAATGGAGTGGCAGGTGAGGTGACGGCAATTACCAAAGATGGTTTTAGCGTGCAAACAGGACAGGGTATACTGGAAATAACGGAGGTTCAGAAGGAAGGCAAAAAACGTATTTCCTGCAGTGATTTCCTGAAGGGCTTTGAACTATCTCCTAAAGATGTTCTTTCTTAGAAGTCCTGTGATAAACCTATCAGGACAAAGTTAGAGGATCTGTGTTCAGCCTAACAGAATTTTTCACAGACCTTGTGGGAGGGCAGGGATATGGAGACTAAAAAACGCGTTTATGTAGGACTTCTGGTGGGCAGCATGTTTATGGTAGCATTACTGGCTGCTGTTACTTGGTATTTGCTGAAAAATCGTGATATTATTCTAAGCAAGATATTACTAATTAGTATTATTTCTATATTGGGAGCAATATTTATTATATTAGGTATAGGGATAATGGCAATTATCATCATGATTATCAGGTCCAAGAGTATACCATCATTGGATAGTATTACTCGTATTGCTAATGACATACTTTTTCCTATTACTATTATAACCGGACGCATTGCTGGTATCAGCAAAGAAAGGATACTGCGTTCCTATATTGCGGTAAACAATAATCTGGTAAAATCAAAGAAACTAATATTTAAAGGCAATCAAGTTATGATTCTTTTGCCCCATTGCCTGCAGGATTCAGATTGTCCTCATAAAATTACTATGGACATCAATAACTGCAAACATTGTGGGAAGTGTTGTATTAGTGAGCTTATTGACTTAGGTGAGAAATACCATGCGACTATTAAAGTGGCTACCGGTGGAACCTTGGCTCGTAAATTTATTGAGGAATGCAAGCCTCGGGGAGTCATTGCTGTAGCCTGTGAAAGAGATCTTTCCGCAGGGATTCAGGATTCGGGATATTTGCCTATTATAGGGGTTTTGAATTGCCGGCCCAACGGCCCATGCGTGAATACCAATGTGGAAATTGATAAAGTAGAACAAGCATTACTAACTATGTGTAAAGGAGGATAAATAAATGGGTTATTTAATCTTTATATTACCCGCATTACTGTTGTCATTATATGCGCAGTTTAAGGTGAAATCCACCTTTAACAAGTATTCTAAGATAAGGTCTGCACGAGGCTACAGCGGGGCAGATGTTGCTGCCCAGATTCTACAGAGGAATGGCATGGGCAATAAAGTGGGGATTGAGGCAATCGCAGGCAGTCTTTCTGATAATTATGATCCCCGAACCCATACCCTGCATTTATCAGAGACAGTTTATGGAAGTAACTCAATTGCCGCCATCGGCGTTGCTGCTCACGAGGTAGGTCACGCTATACAGCATCACCAAAAATATGGGCCCTTGGAATTGCGCCATGCGCTGGTGCCGGTTACAAATTTAGCTTCAAGTGCTTCTTTTCCAATAATATTGGTAGGGATGCTAATGAACAGTCTTAATTTATTGTTATTAGGTATTATTCTATTTTCAGCGGTAGTCGCATTTCAACTGGTAACCCTACCGGTAGAGTTAAATGCTTCGCGTCGAGCCGTGCTTCAATTAACCGAGGCTGGTCTGGTGAGCAATGACGAGATTCCTATGGTGAAAAAAGTTCTGGGGGCGGCTGCCCTAACTTATCTAGCCGCAACGCTTTCAGCGATTGCTAATTTGCTCTATTATGTAATGATATTTACGGGTGGCAGTGATGACTAGATCTGTAGATGGATCGGCCCGGGTCGCAAGCGATCCACGCGAATTAGCGCTAGAGGTAGTTTACAATGTCATGGAAAAAGGTGCTTATACTAATATTGTTCTTGACCAGTATTTAAGGAAATCCACCTTATTGTCAGATGACAGGCACCTGGTCACCGAGATCGTGAATGGAACCATTAGAATGTTAAAGCACCTGGATTGGGTGCTTAATCTTTTTTTGCAAAAACCCCTGGAAAAACAAAACCCCTGGTTAAGAAATTCCTTGCGAATTTCCCTTTATCAAATGCTATTTATGGAGAAGATACCTGACTATGCCGCGGTTAATTGTGCTGTGGAGCTAAGCCGTAAAAAGGCTGGTTCTAAACTCTCTGGAGTGGCTAACGGTGTCTTGCGTAACATAAGCAGAAGCCGTGATTCCATAAAATATCCTGAGCCAGTTGATAGCAAAGAATACTTGGCGGTATATTATTCTCAGCCAGAATGGCTGGTTGAGAAATGCTTGCAGGAGTATGGAATACATGCTACCCGAAACATGTTACTATACTTCAATCAGAGGCCGGCTCTGATTTTACGCAATAATGAGTTGTTGGGAAGCAGAGATGAATTAATATATACTCTAAGCCAAGATGGAATTCATTGCTCGGCCAGTCATAGAAGCCCCTGGGGACTGCAAGTAGAGATAATGGAAAAAAGCCTGGAAGAGATTACAGCTTTTCAAGCAGGTCGTTTTTATGTGCAAAATGAAGGCTCCATGCTGGCGGTTTCCATACTTAAGCCACAAGCAGGTGAAAATGTTATTGACCTTTGTTGCGGGGTGGGAGGAAAAACCAGCTTCATGGCCGAACAAATGAATAATGTGGGGAAGATTGATGCCTATGATATTTACGGCCATAAACTGGCTTTGCTGGCAAGCAATTGTGCCCGCTTGGGTATAACTATCGTTGAAGGTCACAAACAAGATATTCTGGGTATTAGCGAAGGACTAAAAAAGGCTCAGGGTGTTTTATTGGATGCGCCTTGTTCGGGCCTGGGGGTTTTAAACCGTCGGGCTGATTCCAGGTGGAGAAAAACCTCGGATAGCATATCGGGATTACCATTACTACAATGCAGTCTACTTGAAAAGGCTGCTTCGATGGTGCTCCCTGGTGGAAGGTTGATTTATTCCACCTGTACCATAAACCGGGAAGAAAATGATGAACTGGTAACACAATTTATAAAGAGCAATCCAGATTTTGTCCTAGAAGGTTTCGCTGGGGACATATCTTTTTTCCCTTTAGATACTAAAGATAAAGAAACGGCAGCCGGGGGTATGTTGACGGTACTACCCGGGAAATATGAAACCGATGGTATGTTTTATGCCAAAATGAGGAGGAAAATAAGCTTTTAGTATGAATATGGAAAATAAAACGGAACTCTTGGGAATGGATATAGGGGATCTGGAAAATTATTTGCTTTCCCTGGGACAGCCCAGGTTCAGGGCCAAGCAAATTTATGGATGGATATACCGCAAGGAAGTAAGCTCATTTTATGAAATGAGTGACATACCGAAGGAACTTAGAGCAAGATTAGATGAAAACGCAGAAATATCAATACCGCGTGTGCTCAAACAACGGGTTTCCAAGGACAATACTCGCAAATTTCTTTTGGAAATGAAGGATAAGAAGAAAGTGGAAACGGTGCTTATACCCCAGAGTGGGGATAAAAATGATCGCCATTCACTATGCATCTCTACCCAGGTAGGATGTCCGGTAGGATGTGCCTTTTGCGCAACCGGAGCTTCTGGTTTTCAAAGGAATCTACAGGCTTATGAGATGGCCGGTCAGGTCTTGGGATCACGGCGTGAATTAGCTAAAAGACTGAAGGCGAAGGATGAACAACTAATTACCAACGTTGTTTACATGGGTATGGGAGAACCGATGCTTAATTTTGATGAAGTGCTTAAATCGGTTTATATACTTAACGATCATCGCGGGATTAATATTGGGCAGAGGCATATAACCATATCTACTGCTGGTGAAGTAAAGGGTATACAAAGACTGGCCCGGGAGAAAATACAAATTACCTTGGCGGTATCACTACACGCCTGCAATAATGAGCTTAGAAATCAATTAATACCCCTTAACCGGAAATATCCGTTGGAGCTGCTTTTGGAATCAGTTGCAGAATATATAGAATATAGTGGGCGCAGGGTTACCTTTGAATATATAATGTTGGACGAGGTTAATACGGACTTGAGCGATGCCCGTGCCATGATCAAATTATTAAAACCTTTGCTGGCGAATGTAAACCTTATTCCTTATAATGAAGTAAGCGGTTTGGACTTTAAAAGACCGTCCCCTGTTAAGATAGGGCAATTTTATAAATGGCTGGTAGATGGTGGGTTAAACGTTACTCTTAGAGAGGAACGAGGTTCCGATATTGAAGCTGCGTGCGGTCAATTGGCTGCAAAAAGAGAACGCTAGAAGGTGGATTATGAGGGTAGTTGGTATTACAGACATAGGACTGCACCGAAAAAGAAATGAAGATTATTTTTTCATTGATCAGGATAAACGTATTTTCGTAGTTTGCGATGGTATGGGTGGACATAAGGGTGGAGATGTGGCCTCACGGCTGGCGGTGGAAACAATTCAAGAAAATCTTATTTTTTCTGTTGCCGAGGAAATCATTCCCGCCCTTCAATCTGCAGCCAAGATGGCCAACCGGAATATCTGGGAAAAGGGCAAATCTGATGATGCTCTCTATGAAATGGGAACTACCCTGACTGCGGCGGTAATTCATGATGGCAGTATAGTAGTGGCTCATGTAGGTGATAGCAGTTTATATCTTTATAAAGAAGACCAACTAATCAAAGTTACCCGTAATCATACCTTGGCAGAACAGATGTTTAACGATGGGTTACTCAAGAAGGAAGATATGCGCTCCAATGTTTATAATCATGTCTTAACCAGGGCAGTTGGAGTAGAGAGTCACGTAGAGGTTGATATTTACCAGGAGGAAATACAAGCGGGAGATTGGGTCTTGATGTGTACTGACGGCCTGACTGACCTCATAGAAGATGAGAAAATTTATGAGACTCTTAGGGGAGCAGATGAACCTCAAGAAGCTGCCCAGGAATTACTGAATATGGCCCTTAGTAAGGGTGGTTACGATAATATTACTATTGTGCTATTACGTGTGTAGGAGGTACGGATATTGAACGGCACGGTATTGGGTGGTCGCTATGAGTTAATCGAAATAATCGGGGAAGGCGGAATGTCAACCGTATATAAGGCTCGGGACAGGGTTTTGGATAGAATTGTAGCGGTCAAAATATTGAAAGATGAATTTTCCAGAGATAAAAATTTTGTAGAGAAATTTAAAACCGAGGCTTTGTCTGCAGCTCGTATTTCTCATCCTAACATTGTAAACATTTATGATGTTGGACAGGAAAACGATATTCATTACATTGTCATGGAATTGGTGGATGGAAAGACCTTGAAAGACATGATCCGTAGTCAGGCCCCTCTCTCGATAGAACGGGCGGTTGATATTGCCATAATGGTGTGCGACGGGGTTCAACATGCCCATGAGAAAGGCATTATTCACCGGGATATTAAACCTCATAACATCTTGATTACAGAACATGGAATGGTAAAAGTAGCTGATTTCGGTATAGCGAGAGCAGTTAGTAGTGGAACAATTACTTATGGAAATAATATAGTAGGATCAGTTCACTATTTTTCACCGGAACAGGCTCGGGGAGAAGCCATCAATAGAACCACTGACATCTATTCCATAGGCTGTATCCTCTATGAAATGCTTACTGGCAAGGTTCCTTTTGATGCTGATAGCCCTATAACGATTGCACTCCGGCATATCCATGATGTTCCGCCTTCTCCGCGCACCATAAATAATGCAATACCTCCGGCTTTAGAGGGAATAATATATAAAGCGATGGAGAAAGTCCCAGCCAACCGATTTTCCACGGCATTGGACATGCGTAATGCGTTGCTTAATTTGAATAAGGAAAGCTCAGAATACATCGGTAAGAGCAGTCGCAATAAATCCTTGGCTATGACAAGCGGGTTGGAAGGAAGGGATGAAGCGAATGTGAAAAAGAGAAAATTACGTCCTATAGGTGTGGCATTAATAGCCATGGCAATAATTGGGCTTCTTTTTGGAGTTGTGTTTACGATGGGGGGCAACATCTTTGGCAAAGAGATTGCCGTGCCTGAGATTGTAGGTAAAAACATTACAATAGCACAGCAAGAACTTGTTGATCTTGATCTGGTAATGAATGTAATCGGCTATGAGGCTAGTGACACGGTGGAAAAGGACGCAGTCATGTCTCAGGATCCGCTTAAAGGTCGTAAGGTAAAAGCTAAGGCTAAGATTAATGTGAAAATTAGTCTAGGATCAGAGAAGGTCAAAGTACCGAATATCGTTGGAATTGATGTTAAGGCAGCCGGAGATAGACTGGCGAAAGTTGGTTTAAACCTGGGTGAACAGGAGCCTCGTTATGATGAAACAAAAGCTGAGGGAATGGTACTTGTCCAAAAACCGGATGCGGACACCATGGCGAAACCAGGAACTAGCGTAAATGTAGCAGTTAGTAAAGGGAAACAGCCCAATCGGGTAACTATGCCTGATTTAAAAGGATTGACGCAAGATGCAGCTAGTAAAAAACTGCAAGATAATAAACTGGTCTTGGGTGATGTTAAACGACAGGAAAGTACTGCATATTTTGCTGATCAAGTAGCAGATCAGGACACTGCCGCCGGAGTTCTGACGGATGAAGGAACTAAAGTGAATATAACCCTCAGTACCGGTCCAGGGCCTGTGTCAAAAACCAAAACTCTGGAATTCAATCTGCCTTCTGACCAGCAATACTATAAAGTGGTGGTACGTGTAAATGATGCTAGGGGAAGTCGACAAGTCTATAGTATTCTTCACAGAGCTGGTGAAACGGTTAGTGTGGGCATAAATTATAGTGGAACCGGAACAGCTGAAGTTCTGCTTAATGACATTCTCACTAAAACTTATAACCTATAATGCAAGCAGATGCCCTAATGGGAGGACAAGCATGACTCTGACGCAAGAGCAAGGCCGGGTATTAAAAAACTATGGCGGCTTCTATTATGTACAGGACCAGAAAATGAATATTTACGAATGTAAATTAAGAGGTAAGGTTAAGCAAAAAATTCTGAGTGGAGACCGGGTGATGTTTACCCCACTGGAAATCGGTACGGGTATTCTGGAAAAGGTGTTGCCACGTGACAATCAGCTTAACCGGCCCTGGGTAGCCAATGTAACCTTGGTATTAATTGTAATGGCATGCGATAAGCCCAGACCTGACCTGGTATTGCTGGATCGTTTGCTTTTTCTGGCGGAATTTAATCGAATTACTCCTTATATTATTCTTAACAAGTGTGATCTCGCTCCTGATGAACAGGTTAGCCAGATTTTAGAATACTATCCTGACAGTTTTAGGGTTATTCAAACATCTGCCAAACAAAATATTGGCCTGGAAATTCTGAGCGATATGGTCGCTGGCGAAATTGCAGTCTTTGCAGGTCCATCAGGAACCGGCAAATCCAGTATGCTTAAATATCTGACTGGGGAAGTAAATGTAAGAACTCAAGAGGTTAGCAGTAAAATTGGCCGGGGTAAGCACACCACCAGGCATTCGGAACTATATCCTTTGCCTCACGGAGGATGGATAGTTGATACCCCCGGATTTAGTGTCATGGATATGCCGGTTCTTAGGAGAGAAGAGCTGCGCAATTACTTTCCTGATTTTGATGCTTATTCCCACATCTGTAAGTTTGATAATTGTCTGCACTATCGGGAAAAGGAGTGCGGAATTAAAAGTGCAGTTGAAGAGCAGAGGATACTGTCGTCACGTTACCATAATTATATAGCTATGCTGGAGGAAATCATGGAAAAGGAGAGGTCTTACTAGTGGTTTTACTTGCACCTTCGATTCTATCAGCTAATTTTGCTCATTTGGCTGAAGACGTACATAAAGTTGAGAAAGCCGGAGCTGATTGGCTGCATATTGATGTTATGGATGGACACTTTGTACCGAACATTACCATTGGGCCTCAAATAGTGGCTGATATTAAACAGGAGACTAAACTCTTCATGGATGTTCATTTGATGATAGAGAGACCGGAGAATATCATTCCCGCTTTTATTAAAGCTGGTGCTGATCTTATTACGGTTCATGCTGAGGTATGTCCCCATTTGCATAGAATTATTTATATGATTAAGGATGCCGGAATAAAAGCAGGCGTAGCCCTTAATCCTGCCACTTCCGTATCAGTCTTGGAAAATGTGCTATCCGACCTGGACCTGATCCTAGCCATGAGTGTGAATCCAGGTTTTGGCGGGCAAAGCTTTATAACCTCAGTAACCGGGAAGATTGCCTTTCTAAAAGCTATGCTAGAGCGGTCTGGTTCATCCGCTTATTTGCAAGTAGATGGAGGAATAAATGCAGAGACTGGTCAAGAAGTGGTAAATGCGGGTGCAAATGTACTGGTAGCAGGTTCATATATTTTTAAAGCTGCAGATATAGATCAGGCTGTACAAAAGCTGAAGCAGATAATCCCACAAAAAACTTCCCTGAAAAATACATAATAAAGGAACAACTAATTATGAGTCAAATAAATCACTCCTCTGGCAGTTACCAAATTTTGACTTACGGCTGTCAAATGAATGTTCGTGATTCCGAAATAATTTCGGGTCTCTTGGACAACATGGGTTATATAGAAGAAGCTACGCTAGCAGAAGCTGACCTGGTGGTGTTTAATACTTGTAGTGTCAGGCATTCTGCCGAAAATAAGGTATATGGAAAACTGGGAGAAATAAATAAGCTCAAAAAAACTCATCCTAATCTTATTATTGCCTTCGGCGGGTGTATGGCTCAAATGCCGGGAGTAGTAACCAGGCTGAAAAGGCAGGGTGTAGACATTATTTTTGGAACCCATAATCTGCACGAACTACCCCATCTAATCGAACAGTATCGAGCCACCAAAAAGAGGGTGGTACAGGTCTGGCAACAACATGGAGAAGTTATTGAGTCCCTGCCTTCGAGGCGCAAGGAAGGCATCAGTGCTTTCGTAAATATTATGTATGGGTGTAATAACTTCTGTAGTTACTGTATAGTCCCATATACTCGAGGAAGGGAAAGAAGTCGGCATCCTCAGGAGATTGTTAATGAAGTGAAGCAATTAGTCGATTCTGGTTATAAAGAGATAACCTTCCTGGGGCAAAATGTAAATTCTTATGGAATGGGTTTAAGTGAAAAGATTGATTTTGCCGACCTCTTGATGATGGCTGATAAAGTAGAAGGATTAGATAGAATTCGTTTTGCTACATCTCATCCTAAGGATATGTCTGAAAAACTTATAGATACTATTGCTAATGGGGAAAAACTATGCGAACACATTCATGTCCCTCTGCAAGCTGGAAGTAATATGGTTTTACAGAAGATGAACCGGGGCTATACGCGTGACCATTATCTAAAACTGGTGGATAAAATGAGAGGGCGGATACCCGGGGTGGCAATTACCAGTGATTTGATTGTAGGGTTCCCTGGGGAAACGGAGTCCGATTTTTTGGAAACCCTAGACATGGTGGAAAAGGTGAGATTTGATGCTGCCTTTACCTTTTTGTATTCCATTCGCAGCGGAACCAAAGCAGCGCTAATGGATGATCAACTTGACCTGGATGTGAAAAAGAATCGATTGCTCCGTTTAAATCAACTTCAATATGGAATTGCGGCCGAATTGAATCAAGCCCTGGAGGGTAGCATCCAGAATGTTCTGGTGGAAGGTGTCAGTAAAACCAATGAGGAAAAACTAACTGCTCGAACCCGTAATAATCGCATCGTTATATTTTCTGGCTCCAAAGACTTAATAGGTAAGTTAATAAATGTTAAAATAACTAAGGGTAAGACTTTTTCTGTGTTTGCTGAAACGATAGATGATCAAATATAGAAAATTAATGGCATCCGCAAGGATGCACCAGTAGTACCCGCAGGGTGCAACATTATTAGTGAGCGACAGCGAACACAGGTGGTACCCAGAGGGTGATAGTCCCTAATAATAGAACAGGAGGAATAAAGAGTGACTACAGACGAAATTATTAAAATGGCCTTTGAATTAGGTAACGCCATATCGCAAAGCGCAGAGGTTGATGATCTGAAGGCAATGCAGATTAGGCTGGGAGAGGACCAGGAAGCTTCCGGCTTGATTATGCGTTACCAGGAAGCACGGGTTAAGGCTGACAATAAACTACAGGATGGCCTGCTGATTACTTCTACAGAGGAGAACCACTTGGAAATATTACAACAACAGCTAAATAGCAATCCGATGGTGAAAGAACTCATTCAGGTGCAGGAGAAATTTAATAATCTCATGCAGGGTGTATATTTTGCATTGAATCAGGCTATATCCGGGGAGGATTGTTCTTCCGATTGTAGTACCTGCGGCGGCAGTTGCGGCATGTAGCTTAAACTGAAAATGGATTTTCGTAAGGAAAGGCTTAGGCTTACTAAGTCTTTCTTTGTTAACAACTCAACTTACGCAGTAGACGGATACTACGCAGCAGGGGACCGGGATTAGCTGTTGACTGTAAGCTGGGTGGACAAATTAAGCAATTCTGCCTGCTCCGGGCTCCGGAGGCTCGGGCTGTCAACTGCTTGCCAGATGAGTTCCAGGGGGTGCCCGGCCAACCGCCCATCCGTGGGCGGTGACCGGCTCGGAACGTCCTGTTCCTCGCCCCCTTCCACTCACCTGCCTGCACAGGACAGCACGGCCTCCTACGCAACGTCGCCTGCATAATTACTGAATTTGTCCTGTACAACTGAAATTCTTAGCGAAAATCAGTTTATTTGTTGCTGCGCATAATCCATTAACTACGAAGTTAAGTAACTAACCATGTGATTTCCAGGGAGGTATTGTATAAAGTGGCAGGCTATACACCCATGATAGAACAATATTTGAGCATTAAAAAGGACCAGCAGGATTCAATTCTTCTCTTTCGCCTGGGTGACTTTTATGAAATGTTTTTTGAGGATGCTCAGACCGCTTCGCGGGAACTGGAGATAGTTCTGACTGCCCGGGATGGAGGAGGTACCAAAATCCCTATGTGTGGGGTTCCTCATCATGCGGTTAATAACTACATAGCCCGTCTAATAGCTAAAGGCTATAAAGTTGCCATCTGCGACCAGGTAGAAGATCCTAAACAGTCAATTGGAATTGTTAAGCGTGAGCTTACCCGCATTATTACACCTGGAACCATATTGGATGATATGATGTTGGATGAGGGTAGAAATAATTACCTGGCAGCAGTCATTGTTTTAGAAGATTTGATCGGTTTTGCCTATATTGATATCTCCACAGGATCTTTTTGGGTAACTGAAATGAGTGGTTCCGATAGCAGGGCTATGCTAGATAGCGAACTGCAGAGAGTGGAACCGGCAGAATGCCTGTTGCCAGCTGTAAGCAGCTTGGACTCACTATGGCAGGAAGATTTCTCTCGCAAGGACATAATGTTTACTAGGGTAAACGATGGTATAGCGACACTGGAAGAAGCAGAACAAATGTTAAAAAAGCATTTCGGTGTAGTGAGCTTGGAGGGTTATGGCTTACAGGGTTATTCCGCCGGAGTAATGGCGGCAGGAGCCATCGTATCTTTTTTGTATACCACGCAGAAATCTAAGCTGAATCATATCCAGAACATTTCGGTATATCAGAAGAGCAATTTCATGGAATTGGATTCTTTTACTCGCCGGAACCTAGAACTCACTTCTTCCCTCAGAGATGGAAGGAAGGAGGGATCCCTGCTGGAAATTCTGGATCAGTGCCGCACCCCTATGGGTAAAAGGTCCATGAGAAAATGGGTGGAACAGCCTTTAATGGATATTGAACAGCTGAACCTGCGTTTGGATGCGGTGGAAGAATTGCTGATCGGACTGAAACTGCGTCAGGAAAGTCGCGAATTGCTGAATAAGATTTATGATCTGGAGCGTTTGGCGGGCAGATTGGGTAGTGGAATAATAAGCCCCCGAGATTTGCTGGCTTTAAAAAACTCACTTGGGGTACTCCCGATGCTTAAGGAGATTTTAGGCAACTGTAAGAGCCCTTTACTGCTGGAACTTGCTCGGCTTGATCCGTTAGCAGAGGTTTATGAAATCATCGATAAGTCCATTCACGACGATCCCCCCTTGTCTATAAAAGAAGGTGGAATCATAAAAGAGGGTTATAATGAGGAAATTGATGAGTATAAACGCTTGGCTTCACAAGGAAAAACATGGTTAATTGATTTTGAAAATCAAGAAAAAGAACGTAGTGGTATTAAATCATTAAAAATCGGTTTTAACCGAGTATTTGGCTATTATATAGAAATCGGCAATAGCAATCGCACCTCGATTCCTCAGGATTACATAAGAAAACAGACCTTGGTTAATGCCGAGCGTTTCATAAATGAAGAATTAAAGAACTATGAAGAAAAAATACTTGGAGCCAGGGAAAAACTATATGAACTGGAATACAACTGTTTCCTGGAGATACGCGATAATCTTCAAAACTATATATCATCTATACTAGATAGTGCAGGGGCGGTAGCTGTTCTGGACATCTTGGCGTCTTTTGCCCAAGTGGCTTATCTTAATGATTATGTACGGCCGATTCTAAGCCAGGATGGTAAAATTGAGATCAAAGCAGGACGTCACCCGGTGGTAGAAAAGTCCCTGCAAGATGCACGATTTGTCCCTAATGACATAAAAATAGATAATCAAACGCACCGCTTTGCTATTATCACCGGACCTAACATGGGTGGGAAAAGCACCTATATGCGACAGACTGCCATTCTGACCATCATGGCGCAGATGGGTAGCTTTGTTCCTGCTGATGAAGCTAGAATCGGTATAGTAGACCGTGTTTTCACCCGCGTTGGCGCCTCGGACGACCTGGCTGCAGGTCAAAGCACCTTTATGGTGGAGATGCTTGAACTGGCCAAGATAATAAACAGCGCAACTAAGAACAGCTTGGTTATACTCGATGAAATTGGTCGAGGGACAAGTACCTATGATGGGTTGAGTATTGCCCAGGCAGCTAGTGAATTTATCCACGATAAAATCGAGGCAAAAACCCTTTTTGCAACCCATTACCACGAATTGACCCGTTTGGCAGAAAGCCGTTCGGGTATCTTTAACTTATCAGTATCGGTTTTGGAATCCGGAGAAGTCGTTAGCTTCCTCAAAAAGGTATTGCCGGGCAAGGCCGACAAGAGTTATGGTATCCATGTGGCTAAATTAGCGGGGATTCCAAATAGCATTATTACTAGGGCCTATGATATTTTGGGTGGTCTGGAAATAGATGAAGGTAATAAAACCAAAGTCGGTTTTGAACAAATGAGCCTTTTTCAAGAAGATAGAAATATGGTTCTGGAAGAACTGGAACAGCTTAATATAGATAGTCTCAGTCCTCGTGATGCATTGATGACATTGTACCGGTGGAAAGAAAATGCCGGGAAATAGGGCTGTCAACTAATGAACAAGACAGAGATAGTCCTTGAAAAAGGAGGTATGGTTAAATGTTGATAGGTATTGATGTTGGCGGAACCTTTACCGACGGGGTTTTGTTCGATGGGCAGGCAGTAGTCACCTCGGTAAAACATCCTACCGATAAGCAAAACTTGAAGACCACGCTGCTAAAGGTCTTGGATGATCTATTGACAGTGTCAACTGGGGGGGGAATCAGCAGAATTGTTTTTAGTACTACGCTGGTAACCAACCTGCTGGCCACCGAAAGTGGGGATAATACCGCCTTGCTTTTGTTGCCTGGGCCTGGACTACCATTGGATACTTACCATTTGTTTGAACATACCTTTTTCTTAAAAGGAAGCATTGATTTTAGAGGGCGGGAACTAGAAGCCATAGACAAAACAGAGGTGGAAAAGGCGGTTGGCGCTATTAAAGGGCGGGGTATCAAAAAAATCGCGGTAGTTGGTAAATTCTCCAACCGTAATAGTAGTCAGGAGCAAGAGGTACGCAAAATAATAATGAAACGGGATCCTCAGATGGAAGTAGCAATTGGCTGTGAAACAGCCGGTCAGCTTAATTTCCTGCGGCGGATTGTAACTACCTATTATTCAGTTATGACCCAATCAGCCTGGGAGGACTTTGCAAGGGAGATTGAAAAGGCATTGGCTGAGAGAGGAATTCAAACAGCGGTTGATGTTTTAAAGGCCGATGGAGGCACCATGCCTTTGCAAATATCGCGCTCCAAGCCCTGTGAGACGGTTTTTTCCGGTCCTGCTGCCAGTACCATGGGGGCGATAGCTTTGACTATGAATCCTAAGAATTCGGTAGTACTTGATATTGGTGGCACAACTGTAGATATATCGCTCTTAATAGACGGACATCCCCTGTATGCTTCTAAGGGTGCCACTATTCAAGGGCATTATACCCACATCAACGCATTTTCAGTGCGCTCTATCCCCCTGGGTGGTGATAGTCCCATAAACATTGATCAAGGTAATATTCATGTCGAGAGCAAACGCAGGGGAGCAGCAGCCTGTTTCGGAGGAGATTATCCTACAGTTACCGATGTTTTTAATCAAAAATATCAATTGGGGATTGGACAGCCGTTAAAATCAACCAAAAAATTAACGAAACTCATAAAGGATACTGGAATCGATATGGAAACCTTGTGCAAAGCGGTAGAGGATATAGTGTTTAATCGCATTCAGGAAGCCATCCAGAAGATGTTCACGGAATGGGAAAATGAGCCAGCCTACCGGGTATGGGAGGTAGTACATGGTCGTAAATTTAATGTCCAGGAGATTATAGGAATAGGTGCTGCTTCAAAAGCAATTGTGCCAGGTTTGGCCCAACGTATGCAAATCAAGTGTAGAATACCCGAATATGCAGCGGTTGCCAATGCCCTGGGAGCCTGTGTTGCCCGCCCTACTTTGGCATTAAAGGTTCATATCGATACTCAGAATAAGGTTTTTTCCATTGATCAGGATGGTTTAAGTGGCAGCATCTCAGCAGGACGATCCTTTCAAATGAAAGATGCTAAAGAGCTAGCCCAGCATCATTTAATGGAGATTGCGAAATCCAGGGGCATGGAGCAATATGCTGGAGAGGCCGAGTTTTACCTGGAAGAACAGTTTAATGTAATCAGAGGATGGGAAACGGCGGGTAAAATATTTGACATAGGAGTACAAATATCACCCGGTTTTATTAAAGAATATCAGGGGGTGAGCAGATGAAACCAACCGGCTTAATCTTTTTTCCGGCTTTTGACTGGGCTATATCGCCGACCCATCCTGAAAGGGAGGAACGGCTTCTATACACGCGTGATCAGATATTTGAAGAGGGTATTATGGATTTACCTCAGATCAGGGAATATAAACCGCGCATGGCAGAGAAAAAAGATATTGCCCGAGTTCATTTCTGTGTTCCTGACGTTGATGCGCAGATAACTGAGGCTCACTTAGTATCAGCTGGATCATCTCTGGTCATAGCCGATGCGGTTATGCAGGGTGAGGTGAAGAATGGTTTTGCTTTAGTGAGACCACCCGGTCACCATGCCATGACGGTAGCGCATGGCAACCGAGGTTTTTGCAACATCAATAATGAAGCGATCATGGTTGAATACCTGCGCAAGAAATATGGCTTGCGTAAGATTGCAATTGTGGATACGGATGTACATCATGGGGATGGAACTCAGGAAATATTCTGGCATGATCCCGACATTCTGTTTATCTCTTTTCATCAGGATGGCAGAACATTGTACCCAGGAACCGGCTTTATTGAGGAGTTGGGGGGGCCGTTGGCCCACGGTTCTACCATCAATATTCCACTGCCGCCGCGCACGACCGACATGGGAATTCATTATGTGCTGGACAATCTGGTGTTGCCTATTCTGGATGAATTTAAACCGGAGCTGATTGTGAACTCCGCCGGTCAAGACAACCATTACAGTGACCCTCTGGCCAATATGTGTTTTTCTGCTCAGGGCTACGCGATCCTTAATAGCAAATTAGCCCCGGACATCGCGGTATTGGAAGGCGGTTACTCGGTGGAAACGGCTTTGCCCTATGTAAACATGGGTATCATAATGGCTATGGCTGGGATAGATTACTCTAACCTCAGAGAGCCCGATTACTCTCCGACCCGTTTCAAAGAATCTCCAGGGAACATGGAATATATAAAAAAGCTGGTGGCTACCCAGCTGGCTAACTTCAGGCAACGGGAAGAAGTCATTTCCCGGAACCGCAAGGAATATAAACGGATGTACACCAATTATAAAAGCATATTCTATGACACTGATGGTATTCACGAGGAACAGTCCACCCAGCTGCGCATGTGTGAACACTGTGCCGGTTATCGGATCATAGAATCCAGTGCACAGCATCCTCGGTGGGGTTTGAATCGTGTGTTCTGTCTAAGTGTGCCCACCTACGGTTGTCCTGAATGCCAAAAAGAAGCAGAACGGCTTTATGAAGACATGACCAGCAGCCGCAGCAAATATAATTATGTTTATTTGCAGGATAAGGTTAAAGATGTTTATAAGTCAATGGAATCTGCCTTGAGTTTGGAAACGGTCTTATAAGATGGGCATCAAGCTTCTGGACGATAGGCTGATTAATAAAATTGCCGCTGGAGAGGTGGTTGAAAGACCGGCTTCAGTGGTGAAGGAACTGGTAGAGAATGCTATTGATGCTGGCAGCAGTAGAATTGCCGTATTTATTGCCGGAGGCGGAATCGACCGGATTGAAGTTGTGGATAATGGAGCGGGGATAGCTGCGAACGATGTTGCGCTGGCCTTTGAGCGCCATGCTACCAGTAAAATTACTGAGGAAGCAGACCTGCAAAGTATTCACACCATGGGCTTTAGAGGCGAAGCTTTACCAAGTATCGCATCCGTCAGCAGGATCGAATTATATAGTCAATGTGAATCATGCTCTGGAATTAGAACATTTGTGGCAGGAGGTAAGCTGCAGGAGATAGAGCCTTATCCTACTGCGCCAGGAACCAAAATTATAGTCCGGGAGATTTTCTTCAACACCCCGGTACGCAAAAAGTTTTTGAAATCCACCGTAAGCGAGGGTATTCATATCCATGAAATGATGACCAGGCTCGCTCTGTCTCGTCCTGATATTTCTTTTTCTTTTTCCAATGAGAAAAAGCTCTATTTTAAGACCCCTGGTGCCTGTCACCCCACTTATCAACTTATTGGCACTACTGATGTTCGCTGTCGCTCACCACTAATGGTGCTTCGGGATGCTGTGATTTCTATCTATGGTCAGGATTTTGCCGCTAATTTTATTGACATAGAGTTGCAGGGAGAAAATTATGCTTTGCAGGGTCTAATTTCCAAACCGGAATTCCGGCGGGTGAATCGTAAGAATCAGCTTTTTTATGTCAATAATAGGTTTATAAAGAG
>JAQUUV010000007.1:0-5875 GCA_028693695.1 Syntrophomonas sp. | reverse complement strand
ATTATTGGCCAATGTTTTAATTCCTATATCCTGGTGGAAAAAGATGAATCGCTCTGGTTGGTAGATCAGCATGCTGCCCATGAAAGAATAAATTATAGTCGCTTGGTGGCAAATAGTTCGATTGCCTCTGATTCTCAATTATTAGCATTTCCGCTCGCTTTTGACCTCTCCACTGCTCAGATGGATTTGTTAGAAGTAAAACTGGAACTACTTCAGGAGATAGGTTTTGATATTGAAGCATTGGGTCCCAATACTGCGATTATAAGGTCGGCTCCATCTATGTTGCAGGGACGGGAAACAGAGGTCATCAACGAGATATTAGAACTCTTAGAGGATGAACTTCCTGTCGATCTTAAAAAGGAGATTTTCGCCATGATGGCGTGCAAGCAGTCGGTAAAAGCAGGGCAGAGCTTAAGCCGCCAGGAAATGGCAACGATTATAAACGACCTGGTTCAAGTGGATGATTATAAGAACTGCCCTCATGGCAGACCAACGATAATTCAGTTGAGCCATCAGGAATTAGATAAACGTTTTAAAAGGAAATGATTATGAAATTTATCGTTACGACTCCCCAGTCTATAGACAGTGTAAACGAGACTATGGCAGAGTTTATGAGTGATAGCGGGCTAGAATATATTCCTCGCCGTAGTAGCAGCCTGGCAAAACTGGCCGCAGAACATGGCGCAGAAGGGGTTATAGTCTGGGAAACAGAAGGGCCGATTCTTTATGTTGAAAATGAGAAGTTGTTTTTTCATCCTAGTATGGCCAAGGTCAGGATTGCCGAATATCGAAAAAAGGGCCGGGAAGATTTATTGATTCAAGCTTGCCAGTTGAATAAGGGAGATAGTTTTCTAGACTGTACCTTGGGAATGGGAGCCGATTCCATTGTAGCTTCTTACTTTTCCGAGACTGGTAAAATTACTGGATTGGAATACCAATCAGAAGTTGCCCATGTAATAAGTTGGGGGATGAAACTGTACCAGGGAAATATGCCGTGGCTGAATAAAGCAATTAAGAGAGTAGAGATAATTAATAGCGATCATAAAAAGTTCCTGTGCCAGCAAGGTGATCAGTCTTATGATATTGTTTACTTTGATCCTATGTTCACCAAGCCTCTTTTGCGCAGTCAACCTATTTCACCCTTGAGGAAATTGGCTAATCATGATGCTCTGAATAAAGATACTATACAGGAAGCCTGTCGTGTCGCCAGAAAACGCGTGGTACTGAAAACCTTGCTGGCAGGTCTGGAAATTGAAAGGCTAGGATTCCAAAAAATAATGGGGAGCAAGCATAATCCCATTACGTATGGTGTCATAATTACTGATTAAACAAATTTTTGTGTCATAAACATAGTAACAGGAGGGTTTTATGCTCAAATTAGCAGCCCTGGTGGGGCCAACAGCTGTCGGTAAAACAGAGCTATCCATAAAACTGGCGCAAAGATTAAAAGGGGAAATTATATCCTGCGATTCCATGCAGGTATACAAAGGCATGAATATTGGTACTGCTAAAGCCAGCCCGGCAGAGCTTAGTATGGTGTTCCATCATTTAATTGACATTGTGGACCCTGATGTTGTTTTTACCGTAGCTGACTATCAGAAGTTGGCCCAGCAAGAAATCAGAAGCATTACTGAACGGGGGAACATTCCCATTCTAGTGGGAGGAACCGGACTATATTACCAAGCCGTGGTCGATGATTTTGACTTTTTTCCGATAGAGTCCAAGGAGACAGTGCGTAATAAATGGGAACAGGCATGTCTAGAAAATGGACTTGATTATCTGTATGAGCAAGTTCTGTTGGTTGACAGGGAGTATGCCTTGAAAATAGGGCCCAATGATAAAAAACGAATAATACGGGCTCTTGAAGTGCATGACCTGACTGGGCAAGCCTTCTCAGATTTCCAGACCAGAAACCGTTTTGCCTATAATCTTTCGGTAGTGGGACTTTTCTTGGAAAGAGACCAGCTCTATGCCCGTATCGAGGAAAGGGTAGATAAAATGGTGGCTGACGGCTTGGTTGAGGAAGTTGCAGAGCTTAGAGAAAATGGTTGTGATTTATCCAAGAATTCCATGAAGGCTCTGGGCTATAAGCAAATATATTCTTACCTGGAAGGCATGATTACCTGGCAGGAGACATTGCAGGATATTAAGAGGGAGACTCGGCGTTATGCTAAACGGCAATATACCTGGTTTAATAAAGACAAGCGCATACAGTGGATCAATGTATCAGATTATTCTAACCCAGATGTACTGCTGAATAAAATATATGATATTATGGAAGGACAATTAGGCAAGGTGTAGAATATACATAGGTGTTGTTTATGACATTTATAGAAAAATTATTAAATAGGGGGATTTTACCTTGATGGCTAAGAATCAGTTTAATTTACAAGACGCTTATCTGAATCAGGTAAGGAAAGATAAAATATTGGTCACAATATTTCTTGTAAACGGATTTCAGTTAAAAGGTTTGGTAAAGGGTTTTGATAACTTTACAGTTATTGTTGAACTGGAAGGGCGCCAACAGCTTGTTTATAAGCATGCCATATCAACGGTTGCCCCCCTTAAGCCTATAGCAGTTATCAATATGGATGCCAGAAACGAGGATGAATAGCCTGGAGCTTCCAGGGGTACTAAGATCGACATAGTATATATTATAACTTTACGTGGTCATGAGTTCACGTAAAGTTGTTTTTCTAATTTCTGTAGGCTTCTCCATTTGGACATATTTATCACAGACACAGGTCAGATGAAATTATAATTGGTGGGATAATGGAAATATTCATGTAGTTAATAAATCTTGCGAATGATAGCCTGCGTGTTAATCCATCTTATGAGGCGGCTCCTCTTTTTTGCCTGCATCGACGCATCTACTCTCTTGCGTTTGCAACATCACTATAGACAAAAAGATTTCTTGTATAACCCCAATCAAAAGACATGTAATGGAGTTGTTATCGTTTGCATTGAGGAGGCAGATTATGCACATAAGTAGGCCGATGGGTAGGGTGGCATCCAGCCTGAGAAGATTTAGGGAAAAGATTTCTTATCAAGACATCCTGGGGATTCTGCTGGGATCGTTTATACTCGCCCTTTCCATACAAGTGATTATGGTACCGGCTCACATTTTAACGGGTGGGGTCACCGGGATTGCTATTATACTTAAGTTTCTTGTCGGGGTGGACATCTGGGTCTGGTATATAGGTCTTAACATACCAATCTTTATAATGGGATATAAATTCATCAGTAAGCGATTTGCTCTCTATAGTCTCATAGGAATGCTGGCATTAACCGGCTTTCTTAGGATTACCCAGAACTGGCAGCTTGAGCTAGGACTAAATAATCTATTGTTGGCGGCGATACTTGGAGGAGTATTATCCGGTTTGGGAATTGGAATCACCCTTCGCAGTAAGGGGTCCACCGGGGGAATGGATATTATAGCGGTGATAATCAGCAGTTTTTGGGGGTATAATTTCGGCAACATTTTTTCCGTAGTAAATGTGTTTATACTAGGCGTTTTTCTATTTACCTCGAATATAGAACTGACCCTTTTTTCGGCTATATCCATTTACGTGAGTGGCAAGGTGGTGGACAATGTACAGTTAGGTTCCAATCTGAGCAAAACCGCCATGATAGTATCCGAACAATGTGAGGATATAGCGGCAGAAATCATTAATAATCTGAATCGCGGGTGTACTTATCTGGTGGGTCGGGGAGCCTATACCGGTGAAACCAGGGATATCATTATGGTTACTATAGCTAGGACTCAGTTGCCACGTTTAAAGGAAATTGTATTTCAGATTGATCCCAATGCCTTTATTACTATTAATGAAACTATTGAGGTTTTAGGTCAGGGATTCAAAAAAAGCGGTCCAGAGTTTTAATCTGCCTCAAGCAGATGTACAGGTATATTAGCATTCAGTGTAACCACTTTGGTCTGTTTATCATATATTAATTTAGACTTTGATTAAAAGTGGTGATATGAATGGAAATATCCATGAAGTTTAAAACTGTTGCGAATGACAGTCAGGGGGTTGCTGCAGATCCAGAGGTGGCTCCGCTTTCATTTGCGCGCACCGACGCATTTAATGAGTTGGAACAGCTAATCGGCCTGAAACAGGTGAAAAGAAACATTGCTGAAGTAACCGCTTTTTCCTTGATTCAAAAACAGAGAGCCCAAAAACAGTTGAAAGCGTGTCCTACAGTTCTGCATGCGGTTTTTAAAGGAAATCCAGGAACCGGCAAAACTACGGTAGCCAGGATATTGGGCAGGATATTCCATGATATTGGGGTTTTAGGCAGAGGACATCTGGTAGAGGCTGAAAGAGCCGACCTGGTTGGAGAGTACATTGGTCATACGGCTCAAAAGACCAAAGAAATTATAAAGAAATCCCTGGGAGGAATCCTCTTTGTGGATGAAGCCTATACTTTAGCTCAGGGAGGAGAAAAAGATTTTGGTAAAGAGGCAATTGCCACCTTGGTCAAAGCTATGGAGGATAATCGTGATAATCTTATTGTTATCCTGGCCGGTTATTGCAGTGAAATGGATTTTTTCCTGAAATCCAATCCGGGTCTTAGGTCTCGATTTCCGGTACAGATTGATTTTACCGACTATGATAATGAGGAGCTTTTTCGAATTGCATTACAAATGTATTGTGAAAGGGATTATGAACTAAGCAATAAATGCCGGTGGAAACTAAAGTGTAACCTGGATGAGTTTGCTAAAAGTCGCCATCCTCACAGCGGTAATGCCAGATATGTGCGCAATCTAGTTGAAAAGTCTATTAGGTTACAGGCCTTGCGAATTGTTGACAGAGATTATCTTACCCGCAAGGATCTGATGATGATTGAGGAAGTTGACTTGCCAAACGGTTTGATAATATAGGTTTGTAGGTAATTTGGTATGATTTGATAAATAAAGTTACAAAAAAACATCCCGTATCGCTTATTGTGGTACGGGATTGTTATTATTATGTGCTTTTAGAAACCAGGTGTGAAACTTATTTCCTATTTAGACTTGTAAGACAGACTCAGCTGCTAGGCAGCTGGCCTGTGGTTTGCCTAACCTATAGCTGTTATCCCACTGCAGATCCAAAGCATCCGGGCTGCCAAATAATCCAATGCTCAAAATGATGAGTTGGTTTATATGCACAAAATCAATCTCGATCCAATTCGAATTCACAAATGGTTTTCCAGTGCTTACACCCATCAGAAACAGTTTAACGGCTCTCGTCGATATTCATTAACGCTAGGATTGCTGAATCGAACCTGTTCTATTTTGCGAATTCTGTATTCTAATTTCTGTCTGTTCGTTTTCCTTTATACAATCTTTATCCCCCGGTCTTTTTCCTTAACACCTTTTTTATCCGAAGGTCACTATAATAAAATTGCTGGGAGAAAAAAATTATTTTGGGGTTGGGGGTTATGTTTACTGTATATAAAAAAGCAGTAGAGATTAGATCATATTATTCTTTGCTATTGAGAAAGCTTAATAAAATGCTTATCAAGTTTGCGATTCGTAATCCCAGCTAAATATCAATCAAATTGGAAGTTATTATCGCAGATCACGTCAGGTTTTTAATGGAGGTGAAAAACGTGGTATATAATCCAAATGCATATGAAGAATTTATTCAATTGGCAACGGATTCTTTAATAGAAAACACCTTTTTGCATGCTGAAGAAAATATTAAGCAAGCTATACTCATAGGAATAAAGGGCATTTAATTAAAAAAGCAATGGAGTGATCGGTTTATGGGAACTGTTTTGGTGATTTCAGGGCTGGTTGCGCTGGTGTTACTGAGCTATCTATTTTATGTCTTATTTCGAGGTGAAGAGTTATGAACAAAATGATTATTCAGGATCTGGTTTTTCTTTCCTT
>JAQUUV010000134.1:3210-5981 GCA_028693695.1 Syntrophomonas sp. | reverse complement strand
GTTCTGGACAAAATGAATTATGAAAGTTTTGAAACTTGAGGTGATATGTCATGATAAAATCGCGAAATATTGTCGTCTTTATTCTAATAATATCTATGGTATCTCTTGTAGGATGCTCCTCTAAAAGTTCTGCGGAGAAAAAGCCATCAACTTCTGTGGGGCAGAAGCCTAAAGCACCAACTGAATTAAAAAGTATGTCAACAGAATTGGATAAGTTAATTACAGAACTTGATAAAAAATTTAAGCAAAAGATGCCTGCAATGCAACAAAATATTCAATTAAATCCTCAAGGGAAATCACAGGGTGGGCAAGCTCAAAGCGGACAATCTCAGGGTGGACAGTCTCAAGGTACTCAATCCCAAGACGGGCAGTCGCAAGGTGGACAATCTCAGGGTACTCAATCCCAAGGCGGGCAGGCGCAAGGTGGACAAACTCAAGGTACTCAATCCCAAAGTGGACAGGCACAGGGTGGACAGCAGGCTATAGATTGGCAAAAAGAATTTAGCAGCCTGAAAACTATTCATACTAACTGGAATAGTCTGATGCCAGAAGCCGTTGGTGCAGGTATGACTATTGATTCACGCAATCAATTCTCCACGACTCTGGAACAGCTTACCCAGAATATAAGCAATCAAAAGCTTGAGGATAGCATTTCTTCGACCCTTATGCTTTATAAGAATTATGCCGATTTGACACAGGTATTCACTACGACAGTGCCTGCAGAATACTATCAGGTAAAGTATGAAATTATGGCTGCTATTTTCGAAGCCACCCGTAAGAACTGGACAGCGGCTCAGGAACACGCTCCAAAGATTAAGGAACATTGGGTTTATTTAAGTGCCCAAGCCAAAGAATCTGATCTTCAAATAATAAATCGCACTGACTTTTCAATCTCAGATCTGCAACAAGCCATAACAAGCAAACAAATGGAACTAGTAATGATCAAAGGCGAAATTGCTATGACTAACCTTAAAAGTTTAGAGGGAAAGCTTTCCAGTCAGACTTCTAATCAAGGGCAATAGTAATGGTTAACGAGTGATTGGCTAAACCTTTCCCGGTAGGTTATCATAGGGATTGACAAGATTAGTCCCAATCTTCTTCCATTGTCACAATACTGGTTGACTGTAATTCAGTTCGGACATTTTCATCCAACAAATCAGTTAATGATTGTGCTTCAATTTTCCAATATACTTCTTTTTCAACCGTATTAATGATTATGTTTTTTCGGATTTCATCCTTTGAATTCTTAAAAACCACTCGTAAATCCACCCTAAATCTATTGCCTTCGGCCTTATTAATTTTATCTGTCTTAATACTATTTATAGTTTCCAGTTTCCTTAACAAGGGTTCAATGTTATCTGTAGAATCAATTAATTTTGCTGCAATTTTTATATCATTTTGGTCAATTGCGGTAAAAAATACGGCAACTATTTCTTGCGAATTTAACAAAACTAATTGTTGATCCAGTAGGTTGGCAGCCTTCCATATCATTAACTGATGAGCCAGGTCTACTTTTTTACTGCCGTGAGTTTTACTATTCCTGAAATGAATACAGAAATGTCCGTTAAAATCATTATCGCTTATGGCACCCTGACCATGGGGCATTCCGTTCATAGAAGCAGCTATAATCTGGCCGTTATCCAGTTTCACTACTACCGCCTTCCGTTTCCAGGTCCATTGGCCATTGTATATTTTCTTCATAACTGCACTATCAGCAGCGGTTAATGGCTGTACATCAGCGTGTCTAGAGCCCCCCCTCCTCTGCACCCGGAAAGATAAACTCGAATCAATGTCAACAACAGTAGCTTCCGAATTCTTCGGAAAACTTCCCTTAGCTTCATCCCATGTCAAAAAATCTCCAACGATTGTCACATTATCTGATGGGGGGCCTTCCCCAATTTTACTAATAATACTATATTTATAAACTAGGAAAAAGGCGATAAACAGCACTACCATAGAAGTCAATGCATAGGCTAACCTATGTTTATAAATGTTTATTGTCAATAAAAAATCCCTCCCTTTCAGCATTATATTTACAAGGGAGGGTTAACTATGCACAAATATTTCATTTGAAAACTAGCTTATGAGTTATGTAGCTTTCATCGTTTCATTCTATCCAGTCCCCTTCTCAAAAGCGGAACCTTCACAACTATTGTGCTTTCCGGACACAACTCCTGACAACAGTAGCACCTAATGCAGCGATTGTAGTCATAGGCCGGTGGCTTGGTCTTATCGCCATTTTCCCAGTCGAGGACTTTGGGCGTGACTGGGCACATATTGACACATACTCCGCACATCACACAACCTTCCTTATTAATGAAAGGCTTGGGTACTAATAGATTAGTGAGCAGGCTGGGGATTTTTCGTGGAGGAGGTGCAGACTCTTTTTTGACATCAAAATTAGATATAAGAAATCGGCTTAAGTCATCACCCAGGATTTCAATCTCGCTTTCCAAATAAGTGCCCAGTCCCGATCTCATCCCTAGTTCCAGGGTGGGGATAGATTCCGGGTTCAAACCGACGATCCTGCATACCGTGGCATCCAAAGCCACCGGATCGCTGGAAAACAATAGCACATTCATCTGGCGAGGCTTGCCGCCTCTAGGTCCGTTGCCCTCCATGGCCATAATACCGTCCATTACAAATAAACGAGGCTTTAAAAAGCTGTTCAAGTCAACCAGCATTTGGGCAAAGTTATTTAAATCAGGCAGCTTCACATGGTACTCGCCTTTTAGCACCCCGGGTACGCATCCAAACTGGTTCTTGATACT
>JAQUUV010000134.1:0-3110 GCA_028693695.1 Syntrophomonas sp. | reverse complement strand
ATAAACGAGGCTTTAAAAAGCTGTTCAAGTCAACCAGCATTTGGGCAAAGTTATTTAAATCAGGCAGCTTCACATGGTACTCGCCTTTTAGCACCCCGGGTACGCATCCAAACTGGTTCTTGATACTACCAGTCATGCGGGTCAAAGCATGTGTTTTCAGCTTGGGCAGGCTCACGATTCCATCACTGGCTAGTGCACCCCTGGCGATGACAAATTTTTTATTCTGAACCCCGGCTTCGAAAAAGACTTCTTCCCCATTCCGAAAATCAGCCAGATCTATATGTAACTCCGCCGCACCTTGAGCGATCCCCGCCTTTCTGGATGCCGACTCAGGAGTGCCGAAACCAGGCGAATCGCCATAACTAAGATTAGCCCCCACTCCCTGCAGAATCTCTCCCACTGCCTTAAAAACCACCGGATGAGTGGTAACGCACTTCTCTGGAGGATCACCCGTTAGCAAATTAGGCTTCAGCAGGATATTCTCTCCTGGTTTAACAAAAGCTAACGGTCCCCCGATGATATTTAATCCTCGTTCAACAGCCTTCTTAACTTCGGAATAATCATAGCTTGTACACATGATCAAAACTACCTTTGACATATAATCCCCCCTACATCACAGGTCTATGATTAATACTTTCTAGAAATTATAACATTTTGATGGTTTCTCGACTTCTATATGAAAAAGCCGATGACCTTTCACTCACTTGTAACCCTATTGGTAAAGATAACATATTTTAGTTATGGGTAGATATCTATGGATGAATAATATAAAAACTGGTATTTCTCGGTATAGTAGGCCTTGGTGACGAGAATATATTATTAGCCTAACTAAGGTCATTATGACTTCATATATTGCTGGGAGGGTAATCAGTGAAAATAATACGAGTATCAGACCTACATCAATATATTGGGTGCAAGGTAGCCAGAAATGTCTATATCGGCGAAGGACAATTATATATTGGTAATGGCACTGAACTAACTGCAAAATCAGTTGAGATCCTGCAAAGCAAGGGTGATCTGCTGCCATTTGAGTATGTCTATGTACATACTCCAGATAGCGAAGGAATCCAACTTGTCGAAGAGATTATCAGCGACCAGTTGAAATTCAAGGCTAAAAAGAAGATCAAGGAAGTCTTTGACAATGTTAATGCTGCTAGTAGTCGTAACTTCGGAGAAGTTATCAACTCCATAGTTGACGATCTTATTGGTAACCGTACTATAATACAGGGTATCAATACTCTGCTCTTTAATAAGAAAGGTGATATCGCTGCTCACTGCTTGAATACTGCTATAATCGCTTCTATAGTAGCGGTCAAATTAGGTCTGCCTCGCAGCAATATTGAGAATATGGCTATTGGAGCAGCTCTACATGATATTGGTAAGGCTAAAATTCATCCTCATGTATTGAATTCTCAGCAACCAGCAGACATTATGGCTACTCAGGAACATCCTCTACTAGGTTATCAACAAGCTGATAAAAGTGCCCTATCCCTAATAGCCAAGAGGATAATATTAATGCATCATGTCTGGGAAGACTTTGAAGCCTCCTGGGATTCGACCACTAATACCTATCTATCCTTCCCTAAAAAATTAAATAGCAATACAGTAGATGCTCGTTTCAAGGACATCTATATTAGCATAGTCCAGGCCGCTGATGTCTTTGATAATATGTGTACCGAAGGAATATCCAAGGCCGAAATTCTAGAATATATTCGCGATATGGAGTATATTCGCTTTGGCCCGGGAGCCAAGGCTCTGTTGCAAAACATATCTCCTTATTCACTGGGTAGCGAGGTACTGCTTAGCAATGGTATGACTGCCTTAGTAACCGGCCATACCGATATTCCGGAGCGGCCGATTATTACTTTTACGGAGGGCCCGTTGAAGGATCAAACTCTCAATCTGACTGATAAAAACTATCTGACGTACCAAGTGGGAGAGAAGAAATGATTATATAAAGCCCCAGCCCTCAAAGCCATTAAGTTGACATGTCATGTTATGTCTTAAGGAGGTATTTATGGCCATAAACACTATCAAAGATACGATATGTTTCCTAATAGGCCCGATGTCTCCTACTCTAACAACGGCGATGTGTTTTTGTCTGGCTTCCTGTATTGCAAGAATAGTGCAGCAAGGATTCAGCTGGGATACTTTGGAAAAAATAAGTAAGCGTATCCTAAGTTACTTTATTTTCCTTCTGGTCGCTAATCGTATGGATGCCATGGGGTTAAGTATGTTACTTGGTTGGCAGGGGACTACGCAATTATTAGTAGCAGCATGGATAGCGGTAACCGAGGTAAAAAATATTTTTATTTTAGTAAAACAGTTTGGAGAAGTCGAAACTCCGACAATAATATCAGAACGTCTAAACCAAATGCAGGTCGGGCAAATCATTCCCAGTATGGGCTGTGTAGATTCACAAAGCCTGGATGAACAGATCAAAAATCTTAAAGCAAACATGGATAAGCTAAAGGAATTGGCTCAACTTCAGACTCAAAATACCACGGCCAGTAGTTGCATCACTCCTGTCAATGTTCCTCCAGCAACATTTGAACCAGCTATGACGACCGAAAGTAAGCCAGTTAAACCTTAAGCCTATCCAACCATATGAAAGGAGGATAATAATGGGTTCTGCATTTATTGCCATCATAATTGAGTTTGTAATGGGGATACTTATCGGCATCTTTGATCAGGGTGAAGAACATATTACTATTGGGGAGGGATTACTGGCCACCGCTGCTTTTGTGGGAGTAAACCTGGTAACGTATATTATTCATCCGGAATCTATAATGGCTAGTACATTCATTGTATTATTTGCCGGATGGATAGCGGTCTGGATAGGACTCTTTACTGGCAATGCTGCTCGCCATGATTTAATCAATCATTTCATCAACCAATGGTTTGAGTCCTTGGCTAAACGGGAACTACAAGTTTTAATCGCCGAGTTCCTTAGGCTTTCATCTCGCTTAGTCTATTTTAATAGCGTGGAAGATCTAGAACGTCTGGTTAATGCTTTAGCCGGAGTAGACCAACAGATCAATCAAATTGTAAACAAGTTTGCCAAATTAGAAGATATCACCAGTAAGTTTTCTAAGATTCAGGAAATATGT